>CALICC010000081.1 GCA_938049325.1 uncultured Ilumatobacter sp.
TATCCCTCGATCGAGGTGATCCCCTCGATCGGGTCCGACACGTCATCGGCACGCAACCCTGCAGTCGGACGGTCCGGCCCCGCCGTTCCGCCGAAGAACACGCGAACCGTGAGCGCCGTTCCCACCGCAACGTCATCAACCCCATCGCCGTCGTAGTCGCCCACCGCAAACGTGGTCTCGTACTGCGGGGCATCCGGATCGTCAGGCGCATCGAGTTCGATCGCAGACTCGCGTTCGAGGCACCCGTCGCCACACACCGACATCGTCACCACTTCACGCGACGTCAACACCAACGGCTCCGCCACACCATCGCCATCGACGTCACCCATGTCGACCGCCAACGCCCGATCCTCGGCAACCGCGCCCGCAAGACCGACCACCTCGGTCTCGAAATTCACACACCCACTCGCAACCACCGCCAACACAGCCACCAGCGACACCCACCGAACACCCCGACGATCAAACACCACACACTCCCCCAGTTGCCGACGCCGCAACGCTAACGAACCAACGAACACCGCCGAAGCGAAGTTCGGCGCCGTGACACGATCAAGAACTCACGAAGTCCCGTCGGCCAACCGGCGCCCGTACTCCTCGATGTCGATCTCCCCGCCTGCAGCTTCAGCCTTGCCCTGGTCGCCTGGCGCCAAGAACGGCTGGATGAGGTCGATGCGCTTCCACGCCGGGAACGGCTGCTCCCCAGCGGGGTCGGGCACGTATTCGGACGAGCGCACGCGTGTATGTGGATGGATGTATCGAGCACAGTTGATGAAGGTGTTCTCGACCTTGGCCCGAACGATCAACTCCGCACCTGGATAGCGGTCCAACGCCGGATCGTCGGTGTGTACCGTTGCCGTCGCATGCAGGCGGAGCCGATTCGGCGTTTCGAAGTCGATGAACAGCAACCCGATCTTCGCGGAGGCTTCGATGTTGCCCATCGACAAGAACATGCCGTTGCCGTCGTAGCTCGGAAACACGATCGTCCGCTCGTCTTCGACGTGCACGACGCCCGTTGGGCCTCCTTTGTACGACACGGTCGGGAATCCGTCGGCTCCGACCGACGACAGGAAGAAGAAGTCGCGCGACTCGATGAACTCCTTGCGGTCGGCATCGATGCCATCGGCGACGATCGTTAGCTGATGCGCGTCAGCCAACTGCCGAGTGCCGAACGCGTCTTGCAGCGAACGTTGCGAGCCACCGTAGAAGTCGTCAGTCATCCTGTCATTCTTCCATCACGGACGCATCACGCCGCATGCGATGAGTGACCCGTCTAATCTGTGTCAACCGATGGACGACACCGACGAGTCAGCCGTGGCCGATCAAGACGCTGCCGCCATCACGCAACCATCGCCCCGCGCGACCGACCCCGCCGTGATGCGCCAGCTCACGCGGTACGTGGCGCTCGTCTCGATGGTGTCAGCCGCTGCGGCTGTTGCTGTCGTCTTCTTCGAGCTGAACCACTCCGGCCACGACGCGCATGGCGAGGTCCCGTGGGGACTCTTCGCCGTCGTCTCGATCCTGCTCATCTCGATCGAGATCCTCACCCGCCGGTCGCTTCCGATCGGCAAGACCGGATCGCGCATCTCGCCGACCCTTGGTTTCTCCTTCTCCCTGCTCCTCATGGGCGGTCACAGCGCAACCGTCGCCATCGTCGGACTCGCAGCGATCACGACGCAGGTCCTCGACCGACGCGGCCCGCTTCGCATCATCTTCAATACCGCGCAAACAACACTCGCGCTCAGCCTCGGCGCGCTGATCCTGCTGGCATTCGACCTGCACTCGCCGGCGATGGACGAAGAACTGGGAGTGATCGGCTGGACCGGCATCAGCCTCAGCGCGGCGGCTGTGTTTGGCAGCAACGTGATCCTCGCGTGTCACCCGTTGGCGTTGCTCGAAGGTTCGCCGATGATCGACGTCATCCGACGTGCGCTCAAGATCTCGATCTCGACCGACGCAGCCATTCTGCTGCTGGCCCCTGTGCTCGTGGCGAGCGCTCAGTCCACGTTCCTGCTCCTGCCCTGGTTGGGCGGCGCAACGCTCCTCATGTTCCGCACCGCGCGACGCGCGTTCAAGAGCAGCCACGAGGCAGAGCACGACTCACTCACCCAACTGCACAACCGACGCGGCTTCGTGGCCGAAATCGATCTCATCGTCGACCGTGGCGACGGCGCGTGCGCCATCTTGCTCATGGACCTCGACCGGTTCAAGGAGATCAACGATCGGCTCGGACACGAAACGGGTGACCACGTACTCCAAGCGTTCGCCGCAAGGCTGAGCGAGGTACTGCCATCATCGGCAGTGATCGCCAGGTTGGGCGGAGATGAGTTCGCCGTCATCCTCCCGCTCGCCGATCCCAACGAGGCCGCGACCGCAGCCGGCGATCTCCACCGCTCCATCACGCAGCCGACGAAGGTGCGCGGATTCCCGCTGTCGATCAACACGAGCATGGGTGTCGCGGTCTTTCCCAAACACGGCACCACCACCGATTCGCTCCTCCGAGCGGCGGACGCGGCCATGTATCGCGCCAAGCAGTCCCAAACAGGTGTCGAAGTCTTCACCTACGAGGGAGCGAGTCAGAGTCACGGGCGGATCCAGCTCCTCGCCGACCTCGCCACAGCAGTCGAGTACGGCGACCTCTCGCTGCAGTACCAACCTCAGGTCCACATCGCGACGGGCGCCATCGTGTCGGTCGAAGCGCTGGTGCGCTGGAATCACCCGCAACTGGGTCTCATCCCTCCTGACGATTTCATCGGGCTCGCCGAGCAGACCGACCTCATCGACCCGATCACGCGCATGGTGATCGAGCGCAGCGTCGCCGACGTCGCACGCCTCGATTCCGATCTCAAGCTCGCAGTGAACGTGTCGGCCCGAAACCTTCAAGACCGCCATTTCGCACGTGACACGCTGCAGTTGATCGATTCGTTCGGATTCGATCCGTCGCGCCTCGAGATCGAGCTCACCGAGCGGTCGATCGCTCAGGATCCACACCGAACCGTGGTCGCGTTCGAGAAGCTGCGCAACGCGGGTGTCAGTGTGTCGGTCGACGACTTCGGCACCGGCTACTCCACGTTCGCGATGTTGCGCGACCTCCACGTCGACCGGATCAAGATCGACCAGACGCTCGTGGTCGACCTCGCCGACTCCGTGCGCGACCAACAGATCGTCGCCGCGATCATCGATCTCGCACATGCGCTGGGTTCCGACGTGGTCGCAGAAGGTGTCGAGAGCGAGGCCGTGTGGGAACACCTCGTCATGGCTCAGTGCGACCTCGCCCAAGGATTTCTTCTCTCGAAACCGCTCCCGATCAATCAGCTCGCGACGCTCATCGAGTCCTCCCCGCGCTTGTCGGCGGGCGGCGCTCCCTTCGATGCGGCAGCACACTCCCTTGCTGCGGTTCGCGCCGGATCTGACGACCCGACGTCACCATCGGGCCTCGCGATCTAGACAACGCCGTCGGCGTGTGACACGCGGAGTCGTGTTCTTACCGGAATCGTTTGGCACGCTGTGGCAATGCACAACGCCGCGCTCCCGATCGTCGCCGAAGGGCTCCAGCGCTACTTCGGATCGGGCGACGACGTCGTCAAGGCCGTCGATGGCGTCGACCTCCAGATCCAACCCGGTGAGATCTTCGGCTTTCTCGGCCCCAACGGCGCCGGCAAGTCGACCACCGTGCGCATGTTGACCACACTCCTCCGGCCCACCGGCGGCAACGGGCGCGTTGCCGGGTTCGACATCGTCGACGAAGCGAACGACGTCCGCCGGAACATCGGCGTCGCACTTCAGGACGCTGCTATCGATCCGCTCATGACCGGCACCGAACTGCTCCGTCTACAAGCAGTGCTCTACGGCCTCCCCAAGGCAACACACGCGACCAAGGCCGGCGAACTCCTCGAACGAGTCGGCCTCACCGCTGCGGGCGATCGGCGCGTCGGCACGTACTCGGGCGGCATGCGCCGACGCCTCGATTTGGCGCTCTCGCTGATCCACGAACCCTCCGTGCTGTTCCTCGACGAGCCCACCACCGGCCTCGATCCAATGAGCCGCATCTCGCTGTGGGACGAAATCCGGCGCCTCAACAACGACGGCACGACCGTCTTGCTCACCACCCAATACCTCGAAGAAGCCGACCAACTCGCCGAACGGATCGCCATCATCGACGAGGGTGTCATCGTGCGCAAAGGCCGTCCGAACGAACTGAAAGCCGATGTCGGCAGTCCCACGCTGTTCCTCAACGTCGATGCCGAGGCAACGCAGCAGGCCACCACCCTGCTCGCCACGTTCGGCGAGCTCCGCCCGAGCCCTGAAGGCGCCCTCGGCGTCGGACTCGATGCAGGTCCGAGCGCAGTCTCGAACGTCATCCGCGACCTCGACCAGGCGGGGATCACCGTCCGCCACCTCGAACTGCACGAACCCAGTCTCGACGACGTGTTCGCCGAGGCGACCGGGTATCGACTCGAGGGCGCCGACACGTGACCGACACCGCCGCCGACACCCGCCCGAAGCGTGCGATCGAGCTCACGCCGTCGAACGCGGCGCAGACCTGGGCGATGTCGAAGCGTTCGATCGTGGCGCTCTGGCGTCAACCCGCGCTGGTCGTTCCGTCGATCATCTTCCCGCTCTTCTTTGCCGCCCTCGGCACGGCGTCGTTCTCTCGAGCAACCAATCTGCCCGGCTTCCCTGCCGTCGACTCGTACCTCGACTTCGCGCTCGCCGGCGCAATCGTGCAGGGCATCCTGTTCGGTTCGACGGTCGGCGCAACCGCACTTGCGACCGACATCGAGAACGGGTTCTTCGATCGCCTGCTGAGCTCGCCGTCGACCCGTTCGGGGATCATCATCGGCCGCATGGCAGGCGGCATGGCCTACGGCGCAGTGCAGACTCTGATCTTCATCGCCATCCTTCTTCCGTTCGGCTTGACCGTGAAGGGCGGCATCCTCGGCGTGCTGGCCATGACCGTCGGTGGCACGGTGCTGGCGCTCGCTGTCGGCGCGTTGATGTCGGCCATGGCGATCAAGACCGGCTCGTCAGAGGCTGTGCAAGGGGCGTTTCCGCTCCTGTTCATCGCACTCTTCTTCTCGTCGGCCTTCTTTCCGCGAGAGACGATGTCAGGCGTCTACGGCCGCCTCGCCGATTTCAACCCGATCTCGTATCTGGTCGAGGGCTTCCGCGACCTGACCATCGAAGGCTTCACCTTTGGCGCTGCGCTGAATGCGATCGTGATTCCCAGCGTCCTCGCGGTGCTGACCGTTGCGCTGTCGCTGCGGGCCCTTCGATCCCGATTGGGGGCGCGATGACCACGCTCGACGCAAACACCGAGCCGCGCTCGGTTGCGGGCACACGGACATGGCCCGCCGCGCTCGGCTTGATGCGACGAAGTCTGGTGAACATCACGCGCTTGCCGTCGGCGTTCATCCCCTCGATCATGATGCCCGTGTTCCAAGCGGTCGCCTTCTCGGGCACGTTCTTTGCAATCATCCAGATTCCGGGATTCCCGACCGATCGGTCGATCAACTGGTTTCTGCCGCTGGGGGTCGTCATGGGCTCAGGTTTCGCCGGCATCGGTATCGGCTTCTCCACGATCAACGACTTGGAGGGCGGGTTCTACGACCGCATCAGGCTGACGCCCGCGCCGCGTCGCGCACTGTTGACCGGTCCCCTCCTCGCAGCCCTCTCACGCTCCACCATCGTCACCGCGATCGTCCTGCTCGTCGGCGTGCTCTTCGGAGCCCGGCCGACCCATGGGGTGCTCGGCATCGTGCCGCTGTTCCTCGCAGCGCTCGGCATCGCCACGATCGGCACCGGTTGGGGTCTCGGCTTGGCCTACCGATTCCGCGACATGCGAGCAGCTGCGATCATGCAGTTGACGATCTTCTTGGTCATCTTCCTCACCGAAGCCCAGACCCCGCTGTTCATCATGGAGGGCTGGCTCGAGCAGGTGGCTCGCATCAACCCGTTCAACAACATCATTCGCCTCTCCCGGCTGGGTTTCCTCGATGCGCCGATGACCTTCGACAACACCTGGGGCGGTCTACTCGCGATCGTCGGCATCGGCGTCGGTGCACTGTGGTTCGCTCGACGCGGACTCGACCGGTTGTCCGACGTCTGACGTGCGACCAACGGCGCAGCCCCAGCGCAGTCGCCGGTGTAGCGTTCGCCAGCGATGAGGTCAACGGCGGATCGACTACGAGTCGCCCTCGGCATGGTCGCCGCGGTGACGGTCTTCGGCACCGTCGGGTACGTCGCATTCGGATTCACATTGCTCGACGCGGTGTACCAGACCGTCACGACCATCACGACGGTCGGGTTTCGTGAACTCACCGAGTTCGGAACGGCGGAGAAACTCTTCACCATCGTGCTGATCGTGGTCGGCGTGTCGACCGTGCTCTATTCCTTCACCCTGGTCGTCCAACTGGTCGTCGAGGGACAACTACGAGAATTCGTCGGGAGGCGTCGAATGGATCGACAGATCAACCAGATGCGCGGACACACCATCATCTGCGGATGGGGTCGCGTCGGAGCCGCAGCGGCATTCGAGCTCAAGCGTGAGGGGCACTCGGTCGTCGTCATCGATCGCGACCCAGAGCGGGTGAGCGACCTGCCGTTTCCCACCGTGGTCGGCGACGCCACACGTGACGAGACACTGAAAGCGGCGGGCATCGAGCGCGCTCAGGCACTGATCGCAGCGCTCGAGGGCGACGCCGCAAACCTGTTCGTCACGCTCTCCGGGCGCGACCTCGTCCCGGGCCTCTTCATCGTGGCGCGGGCGCGCGCCGACGAGAGCATCGGCAAGCTCGAACACGCCGGCGCCGACCGCGTGGTCAACCCACAAGAGCTCGGCGCTGCGCGCATGGCCTCGTTCGTGTCGAGTCCAAACGTCGCTGAGTTCGTCGACGTCGTCATGCACGACCACACCCTCGAGTTCCATCTCCGCGAGTTCAACATCCCGGCGTCGTCACCGCTCGCGGGCAAGACCCTGCGCGCCGCCAATCTGCGCGAGGCGAGCGGGGCCCTCGTGCTCGCGATCCGTTCTCCCGACGGCACGTTCACGACCAACCCGACCGGCGACGCCAGAATCGAGCAGGACCACGTGATCATCGCGGTCGGTACCGCTGACGACTTCGACCGGCTCGCCTCACTCGCCGAACTTCGATAGGACCCCATGACCCCCACAACCCACGTCCTGCTCGACCTCGACGGCACGATCTCCGACTCCGAGGCTGGCATCGGGCGTTCTCTCAAGCACGCATTCGCCGAGTGCGGATACCCCGCTCCGGACGACGACGCGATCCGCTCCATGATCGGCCCTCCGTTCGAAGTCAGCTTCCCCAGCCACGGCGTGCCCGTCGATGACATCGAGCGAGTCATCGCTGCCTACCGCACCCGATACGAAGACGTGGGCTTGTTCGAGAACGAGGTGTACGACGGCGTGCCGGAGATGATGGAGACGTTGCGGTCAGCGGGCCACACCATCTCGATGGCAACCGCGAAGCCGCAGGACACCGCGATTCGGATCATCGAACACTTCGGGTTATCGGAGTTCTTCGCGCGCAAGGTCGGCTCGACGCATGGCGTCGGATCGGGTCGACGCACCAAAGCCGAGGTCATCACCCACGCACTCCACCTGCTTGGCGTGAGCCCGCACGACCGCATCGCGCTCGACCACGTGATCATGATCGGCGACCGCGATCACGATGTCGAAGGCGCACATCTGAACGCGATCGAGTGCGTGGGCGTGCTGTGGGGCTTCGGGTCACACGACGAACTGAGTCGAGCCGGCGCACTTTCGATCGTCGAGCATCCCCGCGACGTTGCCGCAGCCGTCGCTGGCGCATACCGTTCTCGGGAGCCATGAGTACCGCTGCCGAACCGAACACAGCTGACGCCAGGGTCGCGGCGGTCGTCGCTCCCTCACGGTCGGGTGCCGACCAGTTCATGCGTCGCCTCCTGCGCCTACCGGAGGGCAATACTTCAACGGCTGCCGAAGCTCGTTCGGCGTTCCAGAAGTCACTCGCATTCACCGCGTGCCGATGCCTCCTGATGTACATCGTCTTGCCGTTCGTGCTGCCCGTCGTCGGGATCGCGAGCGGCGTCGGCCCGGTCGTCGGGATCATCGTCGGGCTCCTCGCCATGGCTTCGATCGTGTATTCGATCCGTCGCTTCTGGCGGGCGGAGCACTCGAAACGATGGCACTACACCGTGTTCGGCACGGTCATCATCGGCTTCCTGGTCTATCTGACGATCAAAGACGTCGCCGAGCTCTTGAGCTGACGTCGCACCCGTTGGATCAGCAGCACATCCTCGACGTCGCGCAGGGTTCGTTCACTCTGTTGCGGCGACCGTTTCACGAACGTTCGACGTTGCGAGCCTGGGACGCAGCCGACGAGTATCTGCTCGACCACATCGACGAGCAGGGTTTGGTTCCCGCCGCCGACTGGCTCGTCGTCAACGACGTGTTCGGCGCACTCGCGTGCGCGCTCAGCGCCGGAGGCATCGCCTGGCACAGCGACTCGGTGGTCTCGACACTCGGCACCAACGACAACCTCAGCCGCAACGACCTGCCCGCGTGCGACCCACTGCCCTGGCCCCTCGGCGATGCGCTGCTGGGCGACCTGTCGCGACCCCCTCGAACTCTGGCGCGTGTGATCTTGAAGGTTCCCAAGACGCTGTCGCTCCTCGAAGACCAGCTGCACCGGATCCGACCGTTTCTCGGCACTGGATCCGAAGTGCTGGCTGCGGGCATGACCAAGCACGTCCACACCTCCACGTTGAAGCTCTTCGAGAACATCATCGGCACCACCACCACATCACTGGCGCGAAAGAAGGCGCGCCTGATCTTCGCGAGCGTCGATCCGGAGCTGACACCGCAACCCTCACCGCACCCGATGAGCTACGTCACCGACACCGGCATCGCCACGGTGAACCACGCAGGCATCTTCTCCCAGACCAAGCTCGACATCGGCACTCGATTCCTCCTCGAACAGCTCCCCACACTCTCGCTGGATCGACCCGGCCGAATCGTCGACCTCGCCTGCGGCAACGGGATCCTCGGCGTCGCCGCTGCCATCCGCTTCCCATCGGCCGAGTTGGTGTTCACCGACGAATCCGCGGCAGCCATTGCGTCGGCACGAGCCACCTGGCAGGCGAACCTCGCGGAGCGTGAGCCAGAACCGACGTTTCTCCACACCGACGTACTCGACGGCGTCGACGACCACGCCGCCGACCTGGTGCTTCTCAACCCTCCGTTCCATGAACAACACGCGGTCAGCGAGGCCGGAACCACGCGCATGTTCGCCGAAGCAAAGCGTGCGCTCCGCACCGATGGTCAACTCGTCGTCGTCGCCAATCGTCACCTCGGTTACCACCAGCGGCTTCGCCGCATGTTCTCGTCGAGCCACACGGTGGCGGGGAACAAGAAGTTCGTGATCCTGCAGGCAACGGCCTAGCGAGGGGACTGCACGCGTTGCGTGCGAAGCTCTGCCGATGAGAATCGTGTCGCTCCTGCCGTCGGCGACGGAGATCGTCTTCGCTCTCGGGCTCGACGCCGACCTGGTGGGTGTCACCTTCGAGTGCGACTTTCCACCCGACCCACGCGCCTCGCGCAGCGTCGTCGTCGGTGGGCTCGACACACACGGACT
>CALICC010000082.1 GCA_938049325.1 uncultured Ilumatobacter sp.
TGTTGCCGGCATAGGTGAGCGCGTCGTAGATGGTCACCTCGTGGTCGGTTGCTTCGAGCACGTGGCGGACGTAGTTCGAGCCGATGAATCCGGCGGCGCCGGTGACGAACAGTTTCATGATGTTTCCTAGTCGAAGAGGTCGGTTTGATCAGCGAACAAAGGTGCAATCTCGTCCTTGCCGGACAAGACGGGTGCAGCGACGTCAGGCCACGAGATCGCTAGCTGAGGGTCGTCCCACCGAACCGCTCGCTCTGACTCGGGCGAGTACGGCGACGTGACCTTATAGGCGACCTGCGTGTCGGGCTCCAACGTGAAGAAGCCGTGTCCGAAACCGACCGGGACAAGCAACTGGTTGCCCTCATCGGCCGTGAGGGTCACCGACACGTGCTGCCCGAACGTCGGTGAACTGCGCCGGAAGTCCACAGCGACATCGAGGACCGACCCACGGATCACTCGCACCAGTTTTGCCTGCGGGAACGGCGCCAGTTGGTAGTGCAGTCCACGCAACGTCCCGACGGCCGCTGAGAACGACTCGTTGTCCTGAACGAACACGAGGTCAATGCCTGCGTCGCTGAGGACGTCGTGCTTGTAGATCTCGCTGAACCAGCCTCGATCGTCGCCAAACCGCTTCGGCGTGATCTCGACCACGTCGGGGATCGCCGTGGGGACAACGTTCATCGAACAGCTCCATCGAGGATCGACAGCAGGTACTGGCCGTAGCTGTTCTTCGACATCGACTCGCCGGCGGCGCGCAGCGTGGCGTCGTCGATCCAGTCGTTCTCCCATGCGATCTCTTCGAGACAGGCGATCTGGCGGTTCTGGCGATGCTGGATCACTCGCACGAACTCCGACGCTTCGATCATCGAGTCGAACGTTCCCGTGTCGAGCCACGCGTGACCGCGGTTCAGCTGTTCGACTCTGAGGTCGTTGCGCTCGAGGTAGTAGTCGATGACCGAGGTGATTTCGAGTTCACCGCGCGGCGACGGCTTGACCGCCTCGGCCGCTTCGACGACGCGGTTGTCGAAGAAATACAACCCGGTGACCGCCCAGTTGCTGTTCGTGACCTCCGGCTTCTCCTCGATCGACGTCGGGCGACCGTCGGCGTCGAGTTCGACGATGCCGTAGCGCTGTGGATCGTTGACGTGATAGCCAAAGATCGTCGCGCCCGACTCCCGTCCGGCCGCGTCTGCGACCATGCCCGAGAACCCCGCGCCGTAGAACATGTTGTCGCCGAGCACCAGCGATGCTGCTCCCCCATCGAGGAAGTCGGCGCCGATCAGGAACGCCTGAGCCAGGCCTTCCGGCTTGGGCTGGACGGCGTACTCGAGGTTCATGCCCCACTGGGAACCGTCGCCCATGAGCCGTTGGAAGGCGGCTGAGTCTTCCGGCGTCGTGATGATCAGCACCTCCCGAATGCCGGCCAACATCTGGACCGACAGCGGGTAGTAGATCATTGGCTTGTCGTAGACGGGGAGGAGCTGCTTCGACGTCCCGAGCGTCACGGGGTGTAACCGCGACCCCGTCCCGCCGGCGAGGATGATGCCTTTCACGCAGCGCAGGATAGGCACATTTGGTCGGCGTCCTGAATTGCTCGTTCAGCCACCGGGTTCGACGGGCGGAGGAACGGGCAGCGGCCCGACCCCACGGAAGTAGTTCAAGATGCCCTCGGCTTCAGGCCCCTGGATCATCAACAGCACCGAATTTCCGTTGATGTTGGCACCTTCGACCGGCAGCGCGTACGTCGTCAACCCACTGCTGAACGCCTTGCGGAGCGTGCCCGCGGCCGCCAATGGGTCGAGGCCCGGATCGAGCCGCAGCGAGCTCGATGTGGAGTCGATGAGCTCCGACGCGAGGAACGGATCCGCCTGCAGTTTGGTCAGTGTCTGGTCGACCGTTGCGGCGATGAACGCCTGCTGCCGCGTCACGCGGCCGATATCGGCGGTGCCATCAGTTCGCCAGTCGCCGTCACGGAACTCCTGGAACGTACGGCTTCTGGCATAGGCGAGGGCCTGTTCTCCGCTCAGCACGTTGCATCCGGCGGGTTGGTCCAAGCCGCTCTTCGTGTCACGCACGGGGACGTCGAAACACAGCGTCGTCCCACCGATGGTGTCGACGACCTGCTTGAACCCGAAGAAATCCACGTCGACGACGTGATTGATCGGGATGTTGTACTCGCTCGTGATCGTCGCAGCGAGCACCTCGGGCCCGCGGTTGTAGGCCGCGTTGATGCGCTGCTGACGGCCGGTGTCGGCATGCGTGACCCACAGGTCGCGATTGAGACTCAGGAGCGCGGCGCCGTTGCCATCTTCCTCCTGGCGCAACACCATGATCGTGTCGCTGCGCCGGCCCGACACGTCACCTTCCCCTCCGATCGCGCCGAAGTCCGAGGAGTTGGGGTCGGAACCGTCGCGGCTGTCCGACCCGATGATCAAGTAGTTGACCGCTGGCCCTTCGACCGCGACCAGGACCTCGTCGAGATTCTCGATGCGCTCGACGTTGCCGACCTGACGATCGGCCGCACTCACGACACCGATCGCGCCCGCCGCGCCCACCACCACGGCGAAAAGCAACCCGAACGGCGCCGACGTTCGCCGACGAGGGCGATCGCGCACAGCTCCTGGCTGGGATGTGTGCTGCTGTGGGTGCATCAAGCCGACGTTAGACCGGCGCCACGCCACCACACCGGCACCCCCGACTCACCGCTTGGGCACATCCACGATCAACCAGCGGCCTCAGTCATCGAGGTCGGTGCCGCGAGCCGGCCGGAGGTGGACGACGTCGCCGACATCGAGCCGATGCAGTGCACCGTCCTCGGCCGCCTCGACCAGCAACCGGCCGTCACCCTCGACATCGACCGCACGCCCCACCAACAATTCGTCGCCGGGGAGTTCGATACGAACGTTCTGTCCGATGGTGAGCATCCGCGATCGAAACGCGGCGGCGAATTCGCCTGTGTTGTCGCCGTCGCCCAGGAGCGCGTCGATCCTCCGCAGCTCGTCGAGCATTGCGTGCAACACGTCGATTGGAGCCACGTCGAGCGAGAGGTCTGCAGCCATCGACGCTGCACCGGGCGGCGCCCAGCCGACGTTGAGCCCGACCCCGACCACGATGGGACCGCGGGCTGAACGCTGTGCCAGAACTCCAGCCAGCTTGCGACCGTCGACGAGCAGGTCGTTCGGCCACTTCAGCCCGAGTCGTTCGTTCAGCGCGTTTGACGCGAACGACTCGACGGCCAACACCGCCGCCAGGCCAACGGCCTGCGTGAGCACGGCTGGATCACCGACGTCGTCGAACAGCAACGAGACGAGCAAGTTCGCCCCAGGCGGCGCATCCCACCGGCGATCCAGCCGGCCCCGTCCGGCGGTTTGGTGGTCGGCGATCATCGCCGTGCGGCCAGTGACGTGACCGCTTTCGGCCATCGCCAGCAACTCGGTGTTGGTGCTGGTTGCTTCGGCGACGCGCATCACGCGCCACGATCCGTATTCGCTGACTTCTGCGTCGGAAATGCCTGTGTTGCCGCTCACTGCACCTACATTTGCATCTGTGCTCAAGAAGATTCTGATTGCCAACCGCGGCGAGATCGCCGTCCGCGTCATCCGGGCTGCCCGCGAGATGGGTATCGCGACCGTCGCGGTCTACTCCGACCTGGATCGCGAGTCCCTCCACGTACGCCTCGCCGACGAGGCGTATGCACTCGGAGGCTCGACCGCGGCCGAGAGCTACATCGACTCCGACAAACTCCTCGACGCAATCCGCACGAGCGGCTGCGATGCCGTGCATCCGGGCTACGGCTTCTTCTCCGAGAACCCCGACTTCGCCCGCGCTGTTGCTGCGCTCGGCGTCGAGTTCATCGGCCCGCCGCCCGAAGCGATGGACGAGATGTCCGACAAG
Organism: uncultured Ilumatobacter sp.; assembly: GCA_938049325.1. Taxonomy (GTDB): domain Bacteria; phylum Actinomycetota; class Acidimicrobiia; order Acidimicrobiales; family Ilumatobacteraceae; genus Ilumatobacter_A. The sequence goes on from CALICC010000082.1 coordinate 3,892, forward strand.
GTGTCGAGCCGACAGGCAGCCATTCGTGGTGGTGCACCGATCGTCCCCGGAACCACCGAGTTCGCCAAGAGCCCCGACGAGATCCGCGATTTCGGCAACGAGCACGGCTGGCCGGCGGTCATCAAAGCCGCATTCGGTGGCGGCGGTCGCGGCATGAAGGTCGTCCACACGCCCGAAGAAGTCGACGACGCATTCGCCTCGGCGCAGCGCGAGGCCCTGAGCTTCTTCGGTCGTGACGAGGTGTACGTCGAGCGGTATCTCACGTGGCCGCGCCATGTCGAGATCCAACTCGTCGGCGACAAGCACGGCAATTGCGTGTGGGTATCGAGTCGTGACTGCTCGGCGCAGCGTCGTCACCAAAAGCTCATCGAAGAAGCACCGGCACCCGATCTTCCCGACGGCGTCGAAGCCGCCATGGGCGAAGCTGCCGTCAAAGCCGCTCAAGCCGTGGGTTACTTCGGCGCCGGCACCGTCGAGTTCATCTACCAGGACGGCGAGTTCTTCTTCCTCGAGATGAACACCCGCCTACAGGTCGAGCACCCCGTGAGCGAGATGATCACCGACATCGATCTGGTCGAATGGCAGATTCGAGTCGCCGC
>CALICC010000083.1 GCA_938049325.1 uncultured Ilumatobacter sp.
GCCGATGACTCGATCGGGTTGCGACGTGTCGACCGGACGTGCGCTGACGGGAAGTGGCACCTCAGGAGTCGAGTCGGGAGGGTCGACGCGGACCGCGGGCGCCGTCGCGCTGGCGGCGCTGTCGATCTGTGTCTCGAGCGCTCCACCGGTCGAACCGACGCCGAACGCAAGCGCAGCGATGACGGCGACGACGGACGCCCGGTGACCAAATCTCACCCTCCCAGTATCGGTCGCCGCGGTGCCGCCCAAGAGTCAACATTGCCTCAGGATCCGGAATGAACCCTGGTTGTCCGGTTGCCATCCTTGCCACCTTCTGCGCCATCCTCGAGAACCGATGCGGATGTGTGCGGCGAGCCGCGTGAGACTGCCTTCATGACGATCGAATACCGCAACTCCACCAAACTGCCCGCACCTGCCGGGTTCTCACATGCCTCGATCGCGCCCGCAGGTCGCATCGTGCACCTGGCCGGCACGATCGGCACAGACGCAGACGGCAACCACCCCGAAAGCCTCGCGGCACAAACCGCACAAGCGCTGAGCAACATGGTCGACGCACTCACCGGCGCCTCCGACGCCACTGTCGACGACCTCGTCAAGGTCACGCTGTACGTGGTCGGCTGGCGCGAGTCGATGCAGACAGAGCTCTTCACGGGCATCGCACAGGCAGCTGCAGTCAACCCACTCCCCCAGGTGCCGATCACACTGATCGGGGTGCAATCGCTGTTCCTCGACGACTCGTTGATCGAAGTCGAGGGCACGGCCGTGATCGCCGATTGAGATCTCCCGCTCGGCCGGCAACCACTGGCGATGCGTCAGGGCTCGACGACGAGCTTGCCGACGAAGTCGCGCTCCAGGAACCGTTCCTGGGCTGCAGCGAGCTCGGCCAGCGCGAACGTTTCGGCGACCAGCGGCTCGACGTCGCCCACCACCGCGGCGGAGGCGAGTTGGGAGAAGTCAGACGGAGTGTGCATGGTCGATCCGATCAACGTGCGCTGACGGAGGTAAAGCTGTCTGATGTCGAACGGCACGACGGGTCCGGCGATCGCTCCCGCAGTCACGAGGCGGCCGCCGTCACGCAGCGCATCGATCAACGATCCGAACTCGTCACCGCCGACCACGTCGATCACGGCGTCGACCTCGTCGAGATCGGACAACGCGTCGACATCGCGGACCGATACTTGTGCGACTCCGGCCGCGTCGACCCGGTCTCGGTGTGGTGCGCTTGTGCGGGCGATCACGTGGCACCCTCGGCTCACGAGCAGCTGAATCGCGGCCATCCCAACGCCGCCTGACGAGCCGGTCACGACGACGCGCTCACCCGGGAGGCACTGCGCTCGGTTGATCATTCCCAGTGCGGTCCCGTAGGCGGTAGGAAGACACGCCAGCTGTGCGTCGGTCAGCGGCGACCCGCTGACGTCGTGCAGCTGATCCACGCTGCAGAGGTGAAACTGGGCGAACCCTCCGTCCACCTCGCTCCCGGCGATGTCGGTCGGAAACGCACCGGCGTAGGTCGCTGTCGGGTCGACGATGACTCGCGTACCGACCCACGCCAGATCGACGTCATCACCCACCGCGACCACACGTCCCGCGATGTCGATGCCCTGAATGCGCGGAAAGTCGAGCGGCACTCCCTTCCACCCGGCGATCGCATCTGGCCGGCCCGGCGCGCCATACGCACCTTCCCGACTCCAGATGTCGGTGTTGTTGAGCGCTGCGGCGGTCACGCTCACCAACGCATCACCAGAGCTCGGTTGCGGACACGGCCAGTCGGTGCGAATCTCGATCTGCTCCGGGCCACCGTGGCCGGTCGTCACCGCAGCCGTCATCACCGTTGGCGGTTTTCCCTCGTTCATGCTCGCCACGATCGCACAACCGTGCCGCACAACCCCGCGCATCGCCTCGGTTCCGATTGCACGATCGGTGACACGAGTGACCATGATCTACCCAAGTAGTCGAGACGAGCAGTCGAGGTCTGGAGGCCACATGTCCGGTGATGCAACGATGCGGGAGTTCGGCGCGACGACGCCGGTGCCCGAGTTCGACGACCCCGCCTTCACACCGCTGGGCAAGCCGCTCACCGACGCACGCGTCGCCATCGTGACGTCGGCAGCGCTCCATCGACAGGACGGCGAACGGTTCACCCCGGGCGACACCAGCTACCGCGCCATCGAGCGCCAGGCGCGCGATCTGGTCCTCGGGCATTGGAGTCCGAACTTCGACCGCACCGGATTCCAGCTCGACTTCAATGTGGTGTATCCGATCGATCGGCTCGAAGAGCTGGCCGAGGCCGGTGTCATCGGCAGTGTGGCCTCGCACCACTACTCCTTTGCTGGCAATCAACCCGACACCGTGAGCGAGCTCCGACTCGACACCGGCCCGGCGTGCGCCGCCGACATGTTGGCCGACGGCGTCGACGTCGCCATCCTCACTCCCGTTTGACCGCTGTGCACGCGTACCGTGAGTACGCTCGCCCACGTTTTCGAAGCCGCCGGCATCTCGACGATCGTCCTCGCGTCGATGAAAGAGGTCGCGCAACGCATCGCCCCACCACGAACGTTGTATTGCGAGTTTCCGTTGGGCCGCCCACTGGGCAAGCCGGGAGATGCCGATTTTCAAACCGACGTCCTGCGCCGCGGCCTGGAGCTCCTCGATGCAAAGGAGCCAGTGTTCGTCACGCACCCCGACGTGATCGATTCCGAAGAGACGCCGATGGAGTGCTCGATCCCGCCACGGTTCGATCCGAACCTTCCAGCGTCGGTCGATGAGGCAAACGGACTCCGCGCCGCCTACGACCGTGCTGTCGCGAAACGCGGTACTACGTCGGTGGGTCGGTGCATCGACGCCGACGCGGTGCCGACCGCGTTGGGGGTTCTCCAGCAGTGGGCCGACGGCGCACCTTGGAAAGAGACCCCACTCCCCGACCGCAACGTCCTCGGCGTCTGTCACGACATCCGCACCTACTACGAGGAAGCGGGCCTCGAACTCGTCACCGGACCTCAGCCCGGCGGGCGCGCCGCCGAAGCCTGGTACTTCGAAACAACCGAGGCGGGCAAGACCGTGATGGCAGCACGCGAGTCACTGAAGGCTCAAGAAGCGCCGTTCCCGATCTGGTTTTACATGGCGCCCGCCCACCGCAACTGACTCCGTGCGTCCGTCCCTCGGCCTGCAGCGCTAGGGCTGCGGCACGCCAATCGGCCAGCCGTCGACGACCTGGTCGAGGAACTCACTCATCCCGATGCCGACCTGACCATCGCATTCGAAGCGCGTCATCGCTTCGGTGATCCGCGTGTGCAACTGCTCGCCATCGGGCGTCTTGCGGCGGTTGCGGAGCGGAATCATCGAAATGACTTCGCCGGTCAGTTCGTACTCGCGCTCGGCCGTCTTCGCCCAGCAGCGCATCGTCGTCTGTTCGCCCTTGTCGTCCCAGTCGGCATCAACGCGGCAGTCGAGAATTCGGTGGTACTCGTTCCCCACGAGCACCATGCCGCTTGCCGACGGCTCCTGACCTTCGCCGCGATCGATCACTGACAGCATCATCGCGAAATCGTCGCTGAACACCATCGGCAACCAGCGGTACCAGGTGAGCGCCTGCCAGTAGCGCGGGCCCCACGACTTGTCGCGTAGACCAAGTCCGTCGATGTCCATCACCGTGCCCTCACCGCCGTCGGGATCGGCAACGGTGATCGTGCCGGTGACTGCGCAGTGCTGTTCGTAGTGCGCCTTGGCGAAGCTCTTGCCGGGCTCGATCGGCAACTCACGGCCATCGGCGTATTGCGGCTTGCCGCCGTACATCGGCGACACGCCGCGATAGTCGAGCTCGACCGTGCAGTCGACCATCGGGTTCTCACGGAAGGCGGTGCGCGGATCGGCCATCTGGCTCGGATCATCGAGCAAACACACCCGACCGGTGTACGACACGGTGAGATGCTCGAACGGTTCGTTCACCGTAATGGTGAGTCCGCCGGCGTCCATCGCGTCGTTGTTGTCGATCTTCGGTCGGTCGAATGCAAACCCGACCCGCCCGTCGGGCAGGTAGATGCAAATGGACATCTCGGCGTAGCCCTCGTTGACACGGTTGCCGATTCGAAACCAGCCGCCTGCCTGCAGCCCGAGGTCGAACGCGTTGAGGTACATCGATTCGTTGTAGTTCTCAGCCTCGTCAGGCTCATGGGTGTACTCGTCTTCCGGCAACAGCACGGTGACGATTTTGTTGGGGTCGACGGCGGTCGGTTCGCTCATGCCCTCACCTCACCACGCGAGCGCGCCCGACGACGAGTCGGTCGGAGGATGAGGCGCGTTTCAGCGAGGCCTCAGGTCGGGTCGTTCAGAGTGCAACCACATCACGACAACACGGTCGTGACGTCAACGAAAGGTGAACAACATGAACAATCGAACCGCAGTCGCAGCATCGGCAGCAATGGTGGCCGTCGCGGCCATCGCCACCGGCTCCGTCTTCCTCGGCCAACAGGCCGGCGCCACACCCGGCGTGCCCGAACCGGCGCCGCACTCCGAGGTCGTTGTCGACTACGTGAGCGCGGACGGCGAGATCGTCTCGATCGACACCAGCTCGGCGGCGTCGACGACCGCCGATGTCTCGTCGTCTGCGCCCGCCGGCGAGGCCACGTCGTACGAGGAGCATGAGTACGAGGACGAGGAGCACGAGGAAGGCGAGTACGAGGAGCACGAAGGAGACGAGTACGAGGACGACGAAGAGCACGAGGACGAAGAGGAGTGCGAGGACGACGACTGATCGACGCAGC
>CALICC010000084.1 GCA_938049325.1 uncultured Ilumatobacter sp.
GACCACGCCGTGCACTTCCATCGTGAGTTCCGCATGGACGAATGGCTCTTCGTCGACCAGCGGCCGATCATCACCGCCAACTCCCGGGGACTCGCGGTCGCCCAGATCTGGAACACGGCGGGTCAGCTCGTGGCGTCGATCACCCAGGAGGCGTTGCTGCGAGTGCCGTCCGAGCAGAGCTGACCCGTACCGCGGTCAGCGCGGTTCGCCGGTGGCCAGACGTACGCGTTGGTGATGGCGGGAGGCGCGCGAAAATCAGGGTGTGCGAGCGTGACCGGATGCGTCGGCGCCATGCAGCGCCGGGGGCGAAATCAGACGGCGAGGAGGTCGCGTGCGCCGGTGTCGCTTGACGGGTGGCGCAGCTTGCTCATGGCGCGAGCTTCGATCTGGCGAATGCGTTCACGCGTCAGATTGAAGTGATCGCCGACCTCTTCGAGAGTGCGGGGCTCACCACGGTCCAGGCCGAAGCGCAGCTTGAGGATCTCGCGTTCGCGCTCGTCGAGCGGAGCGAGCAGCCGGCTGATCTCTTCGGGGAGCAGCGCGGTTGCTGCGACTTCGAACGGTGACTCGGCCGAACGGTCTTCGACCACATCGCCGAGTTCTGCATCGCCGTCTTCGCGCAGCGGCTCGGACAACGAGAGTGGCTCGGCGGCGAAGCGCAACGCCTCGGTCACCTTGTCTTCGGGCATCTCGACTTCTTTGGCCAGCTCGGACAGCGTGGCCGGTCGGCCGTACTTGAGTTCGAGGCGTGAGCGTGCCTTCTGCAGGCGGGCGAGCGTGTCACCAGCGTGCACCGGGAGGCGGATCGTGCGGCCCGTGTTGGCGATGCCGCGAGTGATGGCCTGGCGGATCCACCAGGTGGCGTAGGTGGAGAACTTGAAGCCCTTGCGCCAGTCGAATTTCTCGACGGCGTGCATCAGGCCGAGGTTGCCCTCTTGGATCAGGTCGAGGAGCGGCAGGCCCGAAGCCTGGTACTTCTTCGCGATCGAGACGACGAGACGAAGGTTCGATTGGACGAACTGGCGCTCGGCCTCCTCGCCCTTGCGAGCGGTGCGCCGATACTCGCGCTTCTTGGCCGGAGTGAGTTCCTTGCCGCCGGCGTCGAGTTTTTCGATTGCCTCGTTGCCTGCTTCGATGGCTTTCGCGAGTCGGACTTCGTCATCCTTCGTGAGCAGCGTGTACTGCCCGATGTCGGTGAGGTACAGACGGACGAGGTCTTCGTCGTCACGTTCGACTCGATCTTTTGCCACCATCGACTCCTTGAGCTTGTGCGGAATTCGTTCGGCTTGCGAGACTCAGTTGCGCCGAGTGCACGAACACCGTGAGTGTTTGTGCTAGGAGCTTTGAGACGAGGGTCACCATATCGACGCAAGTGTGCGCCTCAACTCGCGATCGAGTGACGAAACAGCGTTATCGCCGGTTCAGATGATGAGATTGGATGTATCACAATGACAGATAGCTCGGATCGGCGAGGGAGAAGCTCAAGATGGCGGCCCACGCGGTGACGCAGGGTGATGATGCGTCACGCGACGTTGAGCCAGAAATCGAACTGGCCGTCGTCACGATGCGGTTCGACGCAAGCGACCCGGCGGGGCTGCACGCCGTGCTGGCCCGCTATGTCGTGCTGACACGGATGGTGCCGGGATGTCGCAACATCGACCTGTGCGCCAGTGTTACCGCGCCTGGGCGGCTGCTGATCGTGCAGAAGTGGGACGACGCCGACGCGCAGCGCGCGCACTTCGACTCGGAGTTGATGGTGAACATGGCCGAGTCGTGCGCGGGGCTCCTTGCGAGCCCACCCGACATCGACCTGTGGGACGGATTGAGCGCCCACGATCTCGCCTGATTGTCATCGCCTGACAGCGTGTCAGAGCGGGTCTGGGCCACACCGTCACGGGTGATCCTGCAGTACCGGTATCATGAGGGGACCATGTCAAACCCGTTTTTCAATGAGAAGAAGATGCGCGAAGACGCCGATGGCTGGGCTTCGCCCACCAGCGCCGCTGCAGTCTCCACGAAGCCGCAAGGCTTCCCCGCGCCCGATGGGCCGCCGATCACCGACGGTCAGATCAGTAGCTGGAAGGGGGCGATGACGGTCAACGGTGTCATCACCGCCAGCGCAGTGCTGTTCGTGTTGCTGCTCAGCGCAGCGACGTTCGGCTGGATGAGCTCGACCGGACCCGATGGCGTCTCGTTCGAGTTCCCGCCGTTCGCCACGATCGGCATTGTCGTCGGTTTCATCGCCGTCCTGGTCGCGTACCGCAAGCCGCAGTGGGCAAAGGTGCTCGGACCCGTCTACGCAATCTGTTACGGCTACTCGGTCGGCGCGATCTCGCGTGCCTACGAGACGTACCAAGACGGCATCGTCCTCCAGGCGGCCGGCGCCACCGTCGCGGTGTTCTTCGCGATGCTCGTGATGTACCGCACGGGCATCATCAAGGTCACCCCGGGCTTCCGCAAGATCATCGTCGGCGCCACCATGGGCATCATGCTCCTCTACGTGGTGTCGTTCGTCATGAACCTCTTCACCGACGGCGGCATTGCCTTCATCAACTCGCCGAGCCTGCTCGGCATCGGGTTCTCGATCTTCGTGTGTGGTCTCGCCGCCATGAACTTGGCGCTCGACTTCGATCTCATCGAGCGCGGTGTCGCCACGAAGATGTCGAAGGACTACGAGTGGGTCGCGGCCCTCGGTCTCGTCGTCACGATCGTGTGGCTCTACCTCGAGATCCTGCGTCTGCTGTCCAAACTGAATCGTCGGTGAGCCTCACGCGGCGGCTGGTCGAAACCGTCGCCACCGCCGCGCTCGCAGGCGCCATCGGGGGAGCGGCCGGCTCGCTCTTCGGATTCGCGATTCCGGCCGCAGGAGTCGCTGCGGTCAACGGCGCGCTGTCGGGATGGCGGCGGATCTACGACTGGAGTTGTTCGACCGGGCTCGTCGCGTTCACGCTTGATTCCTCCTGGTCGCTGTTGATGACGTCGTCGGGTCTCTTCGCGAATCTCGTCGGGATCGTGCAGCGCGACTCGGGCTTCGTTCCCGAGTTGTCGACCCGTCAGAACCGCCACGTGTATCGGCGTGGCTTCATGCCGCGCAAAGGCTTTGCGATCACGCTCGGCAACGTCATCAACGGTGCCGGCGACACCGGTCGAGCCCGGCGGGCGAAGCTGGTCACCGACCATGAAGACGTCCACGTGTGGCAATCGCGCTGGTTCGGTCCGGCGTTCCCGGTGCTGTACGTCGGCTGGATGGTCGGCGGCGCCGCGATCGGTGTCGTGATGTGGCTCGTTGCACGGCGCGACGAGCCGTTCACCAAGGTCGTCGAGACCTGTGCGTACTACCTGAACCCGTTCGAGTACTGGGCGTACAGCCGTGACGACTACTGGCCGCCAAACGCCATGCTCGACGGCATCGGATGGAAGCAGCCGGCGGTTCGCAGCTTCGCCAGCTTCCGTTGACCCAGCCGGACCGACTCGGCCTAGATCCGGTCGAGG
>CALICC010000085.1 GCA_938049325.1 uncultured Ilumatobacter sp.
CAGGCGACCGCGCTTGCCCAGACCGACCCGACGTGGGAGGCAGAAGTGCATCCGGTCGGCGACGGGTGGCTGATCTTGTCGGGCCGGGACATGTACGTGAACCGAGCAATGGCCGTCGGGATTTCCGTCGCGGTCTCGAACGATGACATCGACGCGATGCTCTTGCGTTGCCAACAGGTGGGAGTTCAGCCCGCGTTCGAGGTCACGCCGTCAACGCTTCGCGCAACGGTCGAACGTCTCGATCGATTCGGTTTCGCCCACGACACCAGCGCCACCGTCACGGCACTGGTTCGCTCGGTTCCGGGCCCGCACGTCGACACTCCCGACGACTTCGTCGTTCGTCGCGTGCAGGACGAAGCTGACCTGGCCGTGTGGCAAGAGGTCAGTGCAAGGGGCTGGGGGCACGACGATCGGCGTGCGCGTCATGTGTCCGACTCGTTCACCCGAGCTGCACACGTCACGGACGGAGACGGCATGATGATTGCGTTCGATACGAACGGCGAGCGTCCGGTTGGGTGCGCGAGCGTGACGATTCGTGATGGTCTCGCGACGCTGGGAGCCATGTCGACCCATCCCGATCATCGTCGACGAGGCGTCCAAGCAACGCTGGTACGTCACCGCCTTCTGCTCGCTGCGCAGCGTGGATGTGACCATGCCGTCACCACGGCTGCGACAGGTGGGCCGTCAGAGCGAAATCTGCGCCGGCTGGGATTCAGACCTCTGTTCGAAATCGCGACGTGGAAGTCCTGAGCAGCGAGAAACTCGCGGCGTCGAAACAGGCGCCGCCGAACGGGCAGAATGAAGAGATGGCGATCTACTCCGATACGCAGCAGTTCGAGGATTCGACGTTCATCAAGACGAGCTTCAAGGGCGCGACGCTGAGATCATCCGACGTCAGCGGCGTCACGATGCGCGGCGTCGAGACGAATGGGCTCGACATCGACGGCCATGACCTGTTGTTCGGCACCCTCATCGTCTGCGGCGTCGACGTCGTGTCGCTCGTCGACGCTGAACTCAATCGGCAGTTCCCCGGCCGCGAGTTGCAGAAGGCGCAAACGCCCGACGGTCTACGCGACGGCTGGGTTGCGGCGCAAGCCGCCTGGGAGACCACGGTGACAAGCACACCCCCGGAGCTCGTCGACACTTGTATCAACGACGAATGGTCGCTGGCCCAGACGTTGCGACATCTCGTGCTGGTGACCGACGCGTGGCTCCGCGGCGGGATCATGGGATTGGAGCAGCCGTTCCACGAGATCGGCCAGATCTTCGACGGCGCCGCCGAGATGGGCTTCGACATGTCGATCTTCCAAGCCGACGTACCGACGCTTGCGGACATCCTCACCGTCCGAGCGGAGCGACAGCAGATGGTGACCGAGTTCCTGGACGCAGCGACGCCGGAACTGCTCGCAGAGGAACGCAACAATCCGTGGGGAGGCGGCGACTGGCACCCCACCGTTGGCGACTGCATGCGCGTCATCCTCGAGGAAGAGTGGGCGCACCTGCGTTACGTCAGGCGGGACCTCGCCCAGATGAACTCGCCTTCGGGTCAGCCGTGACCGGCGATGAACTCGAGGAGCCGGGTCATCACTTGCGCATGTAGGTGGCAGCTTGTTTCCAGCTGACGCGTGACCCGGCTTGCAGCAACGTGAAGTTGTACAGCCGGGCAGCCAAACGAACGAGCAGCCAGGTTCCCAACAACAGCAGGGCGAGCGCAACTGCGACCTCCCAAGCCGCGGCATATCCCCGCGCGACTCGAACCGGAAGCAACATCGGCGTGGTCAACGGGAAGAAGGTCAGCACCTTCGCGGCGAAGACATCGCTGTCGCCGACTGCGGCGAACTGGCCAATGAAGAGACCCGCCATCATCGGAAAGAACACCGGGAGTGCAACCTGAGAAGCGTCTTCCTGGCGCGATACCAGCGAACCGAGCAGCGCGAACAACGTGTTGTAGAAGACCAAGCCACCAATCAGGCTGACGGTCAGGATCGGCACGAACTGCCACACCTCGCGTGGAATCGTCACCCGATCGGTGACCAGCAACGCAGCAGTGAGCCCGCCGAGCAACACCACGACTTGACCAAGCGCCAGCACCGACAGTCCGGCAACCTTTCCAAGCAGGAGCGTCTGCGGACGAACGTGGCTCAACAGCACTTCGATCACACGCGAGCCCTTCTCTTCGATCACGCTCAGCATCGTCAACTGGCCGAAGAACTGCGGCAGCATGAACGCCAACATCAGACCAAGCCATGCGACGGCCTGGCGGATCCCGTCATCGACGCCACCGGCATCAACCCGGCGCTGCGTGATGTCGATCGGAGCAAGCAGGTCTGCAGTTTCCGCTTCGCTCAGCCCCAGCGAACCGGCGAGCTCGAAGGCAGCCTGCTGCTGAAGCGCGAGGCCGATCACCGTCGCCAGCTGATCGTCGACGGTTCGCTTCCAGGCGAGCCGATCCGCCGATTCGATCACGACGTCGAGGTCGCCACTGGTGAGGCCCGTGTCGATCTCGTCCAGCGAGAACTCCGAAGTATCGACGAACTCGATCTTCACGATGTCTTCGCCGATCGCGGCGATGAGTTCTTCCAGTTCCGAGTCGACGGATGCGACAAGACCGATGGTGACGTCGCGTGCTTCGTCGTCGCTCTCGGGCCACAGTGCCGCGGCGATCGGGCCAACGACGGCCAGCGCGAGGAGGACCGCGGTGATGATCCGAAACGCCTTGGTTCGCGATCGGGTCACGATCTCGCGCATCGCGACTTGCTTGACGAGCGCCCGTTCGTTCACGACGCCACGATGCCCAAGAAGACGTCTTCGAGCGGCGGCGGCTCGTAGCTGATCGACACGAACGACCCCGCAGCCGCCGCGCTCGCCATCAACGCGGACGAATCAGACGCTGCGGGCACGCTGAACAGCGAGACGTCCGGACGGCTGTCGAGCCGCGAACTCTGCGGAGGCTCCCACGCGGGCGGCTCACCGACCCACTCAACGCGGAGCAGCCGGATTGGTGAGCGTCGCCGCAGTTCAGCTGACGAGCCGGTCGCCCGTGTCGCCCCGTTGGCCACGATGGTGAGGTTCTCGGCGAGGTCTTCGACGAGGTCGAGCTGGTGGCTCGAGAACACGACCGTCGCACCCTGCTCGACCTGTTCGGTCATCACGTCGCTCAGCATCGCAACAGCAACCGGGTCGAGGCCGGCGAACGGTTCGTCGAGGATGAGGAGTGGCGGATCGTGCACCATCGCCACCGCGAGTTGCACCCGCTGTTGGTTGCCCGTCGACAAGTCTTGGATCAGATCGTCGTGTCGATCTTCGAGCCCGACACGAGCGGCCCACCGCGCGGCACGAGCGGTTGCTTCGCTTGGCGACAGTCCAGCGAGACGACCGATGTACGCAATGTGTTCACCGACCTTCATGCGTTGGTACAACCCGCGGTCCTGAGGCATGTAGCCGATGTTGCGGCGTGCCGCTGCGGTGATCGGCTCGCCGTTCCAGGTGATGGAACCGCCATCGACCGCGAGCAAGCCCAGAATGGAACGCATCGTGGTCGACTTTCCCGCTCCGTTCGGCCCGAGGAATCCAACGAGCTGACCCACCGGCGCAGCAAGACTGAGACCGTCGAGCGCCTGAACATCACCGAAACGCTTCATGAGTCCGGATACTTCGAGACCGGTCATCGGCCGAGTGTCTCACGTGGCTGGGCGTGCGCGCTCATCACCCGATCGTAAAGTGTACTTTCCATTGTGTCAAGGTTACTTTCCATCACAGACGGAGCGCCACAGAGTCCTGCGCCGCCACCACGAGGTGGCAGAAGCCACTCGCCCGTTGATCTCGCGCACGCCCAGCTCAGGTGAGCGCATTCAAGACATAGCGCGCCGCGGCGATGTCTTGCGCGGCTGTTCCCGTCAGGTCGGCAATGGTGAGGTCGTCCGCGTGACGACGTCCGGGCTGGCCTGCAATGACGTCACCGATTTCCAGAGCAGGCCGTCCACTCGGATCGGCGCCGATCACTGACAATTCGCCGTGATCGACACACTGCGCCCAATTGTCGGCAACCACGACATCGGCACGCCGCAGCAACTCCGAGTCGAGTTCGTGTTTGCCGGGAGCATCGGCGCCGACCGCGGTGATGTGAGCGCCGGCACGAATCCAACTCGACTCGATGAGCGGCACGGTGGCGGCGGTTGTCGTCACGATGATGTCCGCGTCGCCACACGCTTCGGCGAGGTCGGTCGCGACAACAACGCCAACGACGGATGCGACGTCGTTGGCCACGCCGTGCGCGGCATCGTGCGACCTCCCGAACACCTGGACATCGAGATCACGACCGAGCAGGGCGACGTGCGCCTCGATCTGACGGCGAGCTTGGACGCCCGTCCCCACCACGAGCAGCCGCGACGCATCGGGCCGGGCGAGCAGACGACTTGCGATCGCTCCGCCGATGCCGGTCCGAATGTCGGTGAGCACCATCTCGTCGTGCAACACCGCCCGGACCGCTCCGGTCTCGGCCGACATCACGATCGACAAGCCGTTCCCGGTCGGCAAGCCCTGAGCACCTTGCAACGGGAACCCAGCGGCGATCTTGATCACGAAGTCCGGATCACCGCGCCGATGTCCGAACTTGATGTGACAGTCCCCCTTCACATCCGGGAACGAGATATGCCCGACCGGTGGCAGCTCGATCTCATCGTTGCTGCCGGCGACGTAGGCCTGTTCGATCGCAGGCGCCATCGCGACGAGATCGATCACAGCTTCGATCTCGCGGCGCCCGACGACGAGCATCACGGCCTCCGGCGGTCGAGGTGCGCTGCCATGACGTCGAGTCCGACGTCGAGGCCACGTCGGCCCGCGCCGATGCGGAATCGATCGGTCGGTGTCGGGCCGAGGTCGGACGAGTAGATCGTCGACGGCAAGACGAGCACACCGGCATCCTCGACGAGACTCCTGGCGAACTCTTCGACGCCATCATCGCCGGCGTAGCGCGGGAACGCCGTGCAGGACCCCTGCGGACGACGCCACTCGAACAAGTCGGCGTACCGAGCGAAGAACGCGTCCCACTTCTCCAGGTTGTCGTCGATGATGGCGTTGTTCCGCGCGAGCAACTCAGCGCGGTGCTCGAGCCCGATGATCGCAAGCCGTTCGCTCGGCCCCGAGCTGCAGATCGACAAGTAGTGCTTCAGGCGCTCCATGCGTTGGAGAACGTCGTGGTCTTGCGACGTGACCCATCCGACCCGAAGCCCGGGGAGGCCGTACGACTTCGACATCACCCCGAGCGACAGCCCACGCTCGTACTCGTCGGCGACGAGCGGAAGATGCGTCGCTCCCGTCGGCCCGAGTCCATGGAAGATCTCGTCGTGCAGGATGTAGATGCCGTGGTGGCGACAGAGTTCGATGAGTGCGTCGTAGCGATCACGGCTCAGGATCGCTCCGGTCGGGTTGTGGGGGAAGTTGATCGTCACGAGCTTGGTGTTCGGCCGAATCGCGGCGGCCACGCGATCGATGTCGAGCGACCAGTCGTCATCGGGGTCGAGGGGCACACCGGTGGCCTCACAGATCGACACCGGCAGCGTCTCGTGCGACTGGTAGTTGGGCGTCACGATCACTGCGTGGCTGTCGGTCTCGAGCAGCACGGTGTTCGCCGCGAAGATCCCTTCACTGGCCCCCGCAAAGCACAACACGTCCTCGGCCGACCGCGTCTCGAAGGTCGCGGCGATCGCCGCTCGCAGATCGGGAGCGCCCCACGTTTCGGTGTAACCGAGCCAGAAGTCGTCGAATGCCGCTCGCTGTTCCGGCGTTGCGAACGCCAGTAGCTCACGCATCGACATGCTCTCGGCATCGGAGGCAGTCAGGTGATGATCCGCCTTGAACTCCCAGCGCGAGAAGTGAGTCTCGAGCCGAAAGTCAGGCAGCACTGGCGCACCGCCACAACGACGTTCCAGCGCAGCAAGCGCCGCATTCGTTCACCCAGTACTGCTCGTTCGCCCCAGACATTGACGACATCATGGCATCGGCACAGGCCGCAGCCGGTGAGGTGTCGTCGGTGTATCGCAATGCCATCGCAATGCCCGACGACTGCGCGGGCATGACTTCGCCGCACAGTCCGCATCGGCGACTTTCGATGATGCCAACATGACAACATCGAACGTGGGGAGATCACAACCGTGGCCAAGCGACTGACGACAGCATTGAGCATCGCCGCGCTTTCTGCAGCGCCGCTCGCTGCGTGCGGCTCCAACTCCGGTGACGGCGCGGCCGTACCCGGCATCAATGACATCGGGACGCCCAACTCCATCAGCGCCACCACGACCGACCCGTCCGTCGACGTCACCACGCCACCGACGCAGGCCCCCACCACGCCAGCGACCACCGCGGCGCCCACGGCACCGCCAACCACGCCGGCTCCGACCGCACCTCCTCCAACGACCGACCCACCGCGCGAAGTCGAGTACCTGCGCCAGGGCGACGAGGGCCCGCGTATCGCGACGATGCAACGCGAGCTCATCGCGCTCGACCTCTTGCCGCCCGGCGCTGACACCGGGGTCTTCGACGCGGCGACCAACAGTGCGCTGCTCTCGTTCCAAGGTCAGTGGGGGCTTCTCGTCGATGGTGTCTTCGGCCCTGAAACCGACCGGGCACTCACCGCTGCCGCTCAATCGGTTGCACGCGAATAGCCAAGGATGACCTTCAACACGACCACTGTCGATCAATACTGAACCATGCGCACAGCAAGATTCGTCGTGGCCGCAACCGTCGTGGCCCTCGCCGCGTGCTCGTCGTCGACCGATGTCGGAGTCACCGAGTCGACCGACACCGACACCGCCGAAAATTCCGTGGTCGATTCCGTTGCGAATTTCGAGCCAGCACCGACCGACTCGACGCTCACGACCGATGCGTCGCCGTCGACTGATGCGCCGAGTGATTCATCGGCACCGTCGACCGACGAAGTGGTGACCGAGCCAACCTCCTCGACGGCCGACAACGCCCCTGACAACTCGACGCCGACCACCGATGCGTCGCCATCGACCGATCCGTCATCGACCGAGCCACCGGCGTCCACCGATCCCGAGACATCCGTCGACACCACCCCATCCGACACCACCCCATCCGACGCCGCACCGTTCCCGCCCGACGGTGAAGAGTGGGTCGACCACCCGCTGGCCTCTCTCGCCCCGAGCCCTTCCAGCCTCGGCAACGGCTGGACGTACGAGTCCGGCGATCTCAACGAAGCAGCGCCCTCCGATCCCGACGATGTCATCGAGGGTTGCGACGTCACGCCACCTCCGACGCTCGACGGCTTCGACGTCGAATACACCAATGACGGTGCCACCGAGAGCGGCGAAACAGACTTGGAGTTCACCTTCGGCCAGGGATCGGTCGAGGAAGCTCAATCGCTGATCGACGCGTTCCGCGCCGTCTCGACGTGCGATCTCAGCGACGAGAGCTTCGACGTCAGCTACGCCCTCGAACCGATCGAAGTCGACGGCGCGGACGACTCGGTCGTTCTCAGCACGTCGTTCGGCGACGAAGACTTCGGCGCTGCGATCGGCATCGCGTTCGCACGTGTTGACGGCATCGTCGTCGGCGGCTTTGCCGTCTCCGACAGCGGGGCAACTCAGTTGGAACTGGCCGAAGACGTGGTCGATCTGTTGAACGACATCGTCACCCAGATCTGACAAGCGAACATCAAGCAGCGTGACCGCGGAGCTACCGTGCCGCATGGTCCAGTGGCAGGTACACGGCGAACGCGAGATCTACACCTCGCCATGGGTCAGCCTCGCGCTGACCACTGTCGAACCTCCTGGACTCGAACCGTTCGAGCACCACGTCGTACGCATGCCCGGGCCTGCCGCTGGCTGCATCGTGACGCGACCCGTTTCAGCTGACGATTCGAACCGCGCAGCAACGAACGAGACGGGCGACGAGGTGCTGTTGTTGTTTCGCCACCGGTTCATCACCGACAGCTGGGGGTGGGAAATCCCCGCTGGCGGTGTGGATGCCGGGGAATCGCCAGCCGACGCGGCCGCCCGAGAGACGCTCGAAGAAACCGGGTGGCGGTTGACCAACACACCCGAACCGGTGACTCGCTTTCACCCATCGAACGGGCTCAGCGATCAAACGTTCCACATCTTCCACGCCAAAGGCGCAGAGCACGTCGGACCGCCGTCCGACCCGACCGAGGCAAGCAAGATCGAGTGGCGACGCGTTGCCGATGTGCGGGCCTTGATTGCGAGCGGTGAGATCACCGACGGCCTGAGCCTGTCGGGCCTGTGCGCGGCGTTCACGCTCGGCGTCCTCAACTGACGGTCGCGGCTGACGAGCACGGCGCAAAGCCGTTCCCCGGCCCGCTCCTCACCCACTCCTCGCGGGACGCACTCAGCGGGCGGACGGCATCGCGGCGACGCGGGCGGCGAGTGCGACGGCCCGCTCGGCGCTGCTCCGATCGTCCGACCCACCGAGGCGTGAGGTCACGAATCCCGCCGCGAAGGCATCGCCACAGCCGAGCGCGTTCACCAGGTCGACCGGTACGGGATCCATTGAGAACGTCGCGCTCCCGCGCCGGGCGACAACGACACCTGCTGCGCCACACGTGACCGCCACCGTCTCGGCGAGGTCGAGGAGCCTTTCGCTCGCGGCAACGGGATCATCCTGTCCCGACAGCAGGGCCGCCTCGTCATGGTTCGGCACCATCACCGCGGCGCCGGTGAATGCGTGCCGGACTTCGTCGAGTTCGCACTCGCTGGCGAGCATGTGTGACGACGACGGGTCGATCGACCACGGAATCGAGCGTTCGGTCGCCATGTCGGCAAGGACGCGAAACGTTGCGCGGCCAGTCGCTGGGAAGTAGCTGTAGGCGGTGAGGTGCAGCCAGCTGACGTCGTCGAACCACGAGGTGGCGACGTCGTCGGGAAGCATCACCGTTGCCGTGTCGAGGTCCGACACCATCGAGCGGTTGCCGTCGCCGCCGACGAGCGCGGCGATGGCCCGACTCGTGACTCCGGCACGGCGGACCGCCACGACGTCAACCGCGTGACCCGCGAGTTCGGCGACCAAGTAGTCGCCGAGTGGGTCGTCACCGACGACGCCAGCGAACCGTGTGGCACATCCCGACTCCCCAGCCCATGCCGCGACGTTCGCCGCCGACCCGCCTCCCGACAAAGTCACGGTTCCGGGAGTGTCGGATCCAGGCACGACGTCGGCGTGCGCGGTCACCGTGATGTCGGCGTTCAGGTCGCCGACGCACAGCAACCGCTTCGGCACAGAACTCACCGCGGCGATGGTACGCCGCGCGCACATGCCCTGCCGCTCGGCGGCTGGTCGTTCCGCGTCGACCGGTCTGGGTCAGCTCAGCCAGTCCGGGGCCGACGAGCCGAGCGGCCGAGGTGGCGCGCCGAGCGTTCCGACGAACGGGGCGACCGTGGTGAGGCGGCCGAATTCCGAATCGACGGTGGCCAGAAAGCGCGGGTCGACCGGCACCGATGCCGGGCGATACGGGCGCGGCCCACCTCGAGCGACGAGCCAATTGCGAGTGCGCAGCAGCGAGACGCGCCCGAGCCACGATCCACCCACGCGGCGCTGATGCGCCACCAGTTGCGCCCCGAGCCCTGCGGCGAGGAAGCCGGTTGCGTAGTCGAGCGCCTGCACCGGCAGGCCCACCGGACCAGAGCCGGTCGGCTCGCCCCGATCGTCAACGGCGTGGACGCCTCCCGCCCACCGCACTCCGGTGGTCGACTGCACGATCGAGTCGAAGCCCCGGCGCCGCGCCCATGGCCCGTCCCAATCGAATGCAGAGATCTGCACGATCACGATGCCGGGCCGCCGGCTGGCGGCGCGTTCGGGCGAGAAGCCATGTTCGGCGAGCGCTCCGGGCCGATACGCATCGATCCACACATCGGCATCATCGAGCAAGGCGTCCATCGCCTCGCGGCCGGCAGGCGTGCGGAGGTCGAGCGACGCGTTGCGCTTGTCGAAGCCCGTCGACATCACGCCGACCGGGATCGACGGCAGATGATCGGCACCGAGCCGAAGCACATCGGCTCCGCCGCGAGCGAGCATCTGCCCAGCGACGGGCCCCGCGAGAACGCGCGAGCAGTCGAGCACTCGGACGCCGTCGAGCCTCGAATCGTCGTGAGTAGGCAAGCCGCCGTCACCGCGCGGCAGCGACGGAGCGGCGTCTCCCAGTCGCTCCACCGACATGAGCGGGTGGCTGCGCGTCGCGGTCGCGTGCGGATGCGCCTCCCATTCGTCGAGGGTCCGGATCGCGGCACCGATCATTCCATCGTCGATCAGTTCGGCCTCGAGTTCGAAGACGTCGCGTTCTGCAATGGCCGCCGCAACCGCTTGTCGATCGGCGGCACAGCCGAGACGCCGAACGACGCCAGCCGCGTGATGCTCGAAGTTGCAGTGGATCTGGAGATGGCGGCCACCCTGCGCCTCGTAGACCCCCGACAGGTCTGCCCATGCCGGAACCGGTGCGCCGTCGACGGCGGTGTGAGTGGTGCAATAGGCGAGCAGATGGTCGAGGTCGATCTGTCGTGGCGACCGGTCATCGCCCGGTGCCGAACCCAGTCCGTCCATCGCCGCGATTGCGTATGCCGCAGACTCGCTGAGCACACCGTCGACGTCGAACGCCGAGTGTGCGACGCTCGGCGACCCGGTGATCGCGATGTGGTTGCCGGCCACGCCCTCCCCCGGCACACATTGTGCGATGTCGTGAACTTGGGATCTCATGCGAATCGAACGTACCCAGGATCCCCGCGTCGCGAAGCGTGCGTTCGATCAGCATCGACTGATCAACGTCGAGCCGAAGGGTCAGTTGACTGCGTGGAGGCGGAGGAAGTCGTCGACGGCACGCGTCGCACGTTCGGTGATCGCGGCTCGCGTCGGTGCCGGCTCGCCGAGCAGCACGCGAATCTGCGTGTCGCGGATCACCAACCCGTAGAGAACTTCGAACGCCTCGGCCGGATCGTCGACCGCGATGTGACCAGCAGCAGCCGACGCAGCGAGGTACGACTCGACGAGTGGGCCGACGCGATGGCGACCCGACGCCAACAGGTCGTGAGCAAGCGCCGCCGAGTGCATCGCCGATCGATTGAGCGCAACCGACTCAGGAGAGGTCAAGAGCCCGAGCAGCCCGACTGCAAAACCTTCGAGGGCCGATCGAGGACTGCCCTCGTCGACCAGCGCCGTCCGAATTCGCTCGGCGGTCTGATCGGCATTGCGTGTGATCATCTCGACGAACAGTCCGTCCTTGCCGCCGAACCACGAGTACAGCGTTTCCTTCGACGCTCCGGCGCGTTGGGCAATGGAGAGCATCGTGCTCTTGTCGTAGCCACGTTCGATCAGCTCCGCTGACGCCGCCGCCAATACATCATTGCGGCGCTGCTCTCGCTCCGCTTCAGGCAGGCGACCTCGTCGTTTCGGCGTATTCATCCTTGACAAGCGTACCCGATCGTACGATTATGAGTTATCCGTACTCGACCGTACGGATAACTCAGAGGCGATCACGCCTCAAATCGACTCCAGGAACGAAGGACGAACCATGACCATCCACCCGAACACGCTCGACGCGACCCCAACGGCATCACCCACCTGGCACAGCATCTCGGTGATCGCCGCCCGAGTGCTCAGCGGCCTGTTCGCCGGCTTCTTCCTCACCTACGCCATGTCGGTGATCGCCGGGCTGCGCCGAGTCGACGACGTCACGTACGTGGCGACCTTCCAAGCAATCAACGAAACCGTGCGGAGCCCCGCGTTCGCCGTCGTGTTCTTCGGTGCGTTACCCGTGACCATCGGCGCCGCATTCCTCCACCGCGGCGTCGATCGCCGGATGCTCGGGGCAGGCGCCGCCTTCCTCTTCGCAACCATGGCCATCACGTTCGTGTTCAACGTGCCCCTCAACAACGAGCTCGCCACCTACGTCGATGTCGACGCAGCAAGCGCTGCGACCGCCCGCGCCGACTTCGAAGACAGCTGGAATCGATGGAACCTCGCACGCACGTGCACCGCCCTGATCGGCGCTCTCCTGGTCGCGACCGCGGTTCGCTCGGTCCGCGGCAACGCCACCGCCACGGTCGCCGTTGATGACCACGCTCTCACGACCAGCTGAACGACACCGCCAAGCGAAGTAGCGTTCAGGTCTGATGACGACGAACGCTGAACTGCTGGAGCAATACCGACGGGTCCTTCCGTCGTTCCTGTCGCCGTACTTCGCCGAGCCGATCTCCATCGAACGGGGGCAGGGCAGCTGGGTGTGGGATGTCGAGGACAACAAGTACCTCGACTTCTTCGGCGGCGTGCTGACCACGATGGTCGGCCACAACAACCCGGCCGTCACCACCGCAATCCAGGAACAAGCCGCGCGAACGCTGCACACGTCGTCGCTCTACCTGTCGCCGCCGATGCTCGACCTGGCCGAAGAGATCGCAGCCCGATCCGGCATTCCCGACGCTCGCGTGTGCTTCACCACGTCGGGCTCCGAAGCCAACGACACGGCAATCCTGCTCGCCACCAGCTACCGGAAGTCGAACCAGGTGCTGGCGATGCGCAACAGCTACCACGGTCGATCCTTCACCACGCAGGCCATCACCAGCCATGCATCATGGTCGTCGACATCGCTGTCGGGCTTGCAGGTCAACTTCGTCCAAGGTGGCTATCGGCTCCGTTCACCGTTCGCCGATCTCGACGACGATGCGTACACGACGGCCTGCGTCGGCGACCTCGTGCAGCTCCTCGACATGACCTCGGCTGGCGATGTCGCGTGCTTGATCGCCGAGCCAATTCAGGGCGTCGGAGGTTTCACCGTGCCACCCGACGGCTTCTTCGGCGCCATGAAGAAAGAACTCGACAACCGCGGCATCCTCTTCATCGCCGACGAGGTCCAGACCGGCTGGGGGCGCACCGGCGAACACTTCTGGGGCTACGAAGCTCACGATGTCGTGCCCGACATGTTGACGTTCGCCAAGGGTGTCGGCAACGGCATCACGCTCGCTGGTTGCGTCGCCCGTGCCGAGATCATGGACACGATCGATGTGCTCAGCTTCTCGACCTTCGGCGGCAACCCGCTCTCGGCCGCCGCAGGCTCGGCCACGCTCAAGTACGTGATCGACAACGATCTGCAGGCCAACGCCAAAGCCATGGGCGAACGCTTCAAAGCCGCGCTCCAACCGGTTGCCGACGCAACGCCGTGGATCGCCGAACTGCGCGGGCGCGGACTCATGTGGGCCTTCGAGGTCTGCCATCCCGGCACGACCGAACCCGACGGGCCTAAAACGGTCGAGTTCCTCGAAGGTTGCAAACGCCACGGCCTCTTGGTGGGCAAGGGTGGCTTGTACGGCAACGTGATTCGTCTCGCTCCGATGCTCGACATCGACACCGACGATCTCGACGTGGGCATCGACGCGATTCGTTCCGCGATCGCCGATATCTCGTGACCCACTCGCGCTGCATCGCACCCGCCACGTGATCATCGAACTCGACGACCCCGGCGATCCGCGCCTCGACGACTACTGCCTGCTCAACGACCAGGCCGCGCGCCGCGTTCGAGAGGGCGACGAGTTCTTCATCGCCGAGGGATACGTCTCGATCGATCGAGTCGTCGACTCGGGCCACGAACTCAGGTCGGTGTTGGTCACGCCGTCGCGCGTCGAACGAATCATCGAGCGCGTCCCGATGCTGAGGTCTGGCGACACGCCGCTGTACGTCATGACCCGCGACCTGATGGAACACGCCGTCGGCTTCGACCTGCACCGCGGCGTCGTGGCATCGGCGCAGCGGCGACCGGTTCAGACGGTTGCCGAGATCGCGGCGAGCAGCGCCACACGACTCGTCGTGATGGAAGGACTCAACGACGCGGAGAACGTCGGAGTCATCGCACGAGCAGCCCGAGCACTCGGCATGCACGGCCTCGTGCTCGACCCGACCTGCACCGACCCGTACTCGAGGCGAACCGTTCGCGTGAGCATGGGCGAGGTACTGCACCTTCCTGTCGCGCGAGCAACCGCGTGGCCCGACGACCTCGACGTGCTCCATCAGGCAGGGTTCGAGTCGTGGGCGATGACACCAGCTGATGACTCGCTCGATCTCTGGTCGATCCAACCGGCCGAGCTCCCCGAGCGGCTGGCGGTGGTGCTCGGCGCCGAGGGTCCGGGCCTCAGCGCCGCCACCATGAACGCCACGTCGCAGCGCGTTCGGATCCCGATCGACCCCGACGTCGACTCACTCAACGTCGGCCACGCCGCAGCGATCACGTTCGCGGCCGTCTCCCGGGCCGTAGCATCCGGAGCGTGACCGAGGAGCCGATCGACTCGTCGAAGGCGACGGCAGAAGACCGCGCGGAGCGAACCGGAAAGATCGACAGCGCGAAGAAGCTGCTCACCGAGCGAGTCGCAGCCCGCAAAGACCCGGCTCGCCCACTGAAAAAGCCCGACCGTGCCTGGTGGCACCGTCACCTCGAACCCGAGGAGCGCCAGCGCGTGCTGTCCGAGCTCGGGATCAAGCGCGAGTCGCACTGGGCGTTCCGATTCTCGGTGATGCTCTCGTTGTCGGTGATCGTCGGCGTGATGGGCCTCTCGGCCAACTCGGCGGCGGTGGTCATCGGCGCCATGCTCCTCGCACCGCTCATGCAGCCCGTACTCGCGGCGGCTGCGTGCATCTCGATGGCGCTGTTCAAGAAGTCGCTCCAGTCGATCTTCTTCGTCCTCGCGGCGACCGCCGGCTCGATTGCGCTGAGCTACGTCCTCGCCGCGCTCTTCGTCACCGGTGAGCTCCCGAACGAAGTGACCAGTCGCACCGCACCTGACATCCGCGACCTGGTGGTCGCGCTCGGCGCGGGAACCGCCGGTGCGTACGCGACCGTCCGTCAGGACGTGTCGTCGTCACTGCCAGGCGTCGCCGTCGCCGTGGCATTGGTTCCGCCGCTCGGTGCGGTCGGGATCGCACTCGAAGCCGATGAAAACACACTCGCCCGCGGCGCGATGCTGCTGTACACCACCAACCTCGCAGCCATCGTGCTTGCGGCCTCGATCGTGTTCGTGGTCACCGGATTCGTCCCGCCACGTCGCCTCGCCACCACGTTCCGGCGCACCTCGGTGGTCGCGGCCGTGGTTGCAGTGATCGTCGTGGCGATCACCGTGCCGCTCTACAACGCGTCACGCGCTGCGGTGCGCGACACCGATCGACAGCTCGAAGCGTCCGGCCTCGTCACGAACTGGCTCGGAAACGTCCAAGCAACCGAGCCGCCGGACATCGAGTTCAACGGATCGACCGTGCTCATCCAGGTCCGCAGCTTCGAAGCACCCCCCGACGACACACCCCTCGTCGCCGACTTCAAGACCCGCTTCGGAAGCGACAAGGAGGTTTCCTTGCTGTGGACGACCCTGTCGCGCCCCGTGGTGTCGGTCGAGACGACCACGACGGTCCCGAGCGACGAAGAACTGCTCGAACGACAGATCACCGAGATCGTCGACGCCTGGTTGCAAGAGGGCGACTTCGAAGGCTCGCGCCGCCTCGATCGGTTCCGCATCGAAGCCGACACCGTGCGCGTCGATGCGTCGGGTGTGGGCGATGCGCCATCGCGCGAGGAACTCACCGAGCAACTGGCCGAGGCGACGGGCCAGTCGTTCGTCGTGCAGCTCACGTGGCTCGAACGACGCGATGTCTCCGTTGGCACCACGCCGCCCACGCCCGACGAGCAGCTCGCCGTGCAGATCGACGCGCTCGCGTCGGACTGGGCCGACGACAATGGCGTCGTCATCACCACGCTGTCGTACGACGGAACGACCGCCCTGATCCAAGCGGCCGGAGAA
>CALICC010000086.1 GCA_938049325.1 uncultured Ilumatobacter sp.
GTCGGGGGCATCCACGGCAACGAACCGGTGAGCCCGCCGACCGTACGGAGCCTTGTCGGAGCGACGATTCCCGACGATGTCGACGTGTGGCTCGTGCCCGAGCTGAACGCCGATGGCATCGCCGCCGGCACGCGGTGCAACGCGAACGGCGTGGATCTCAATCGGAACTTCCCATATGCGTGGAGATCGGACACAGGAGGGCCGGGACCGTTGTCGGAGCCCGAGCCGATCGCGATCGCGGCGTTGGTGGAACGACTCGCTCCCGACGTCGTCGTCTGGGTGCATCAACCGTACGGCTACGTCAGCTCGATCGGGCGAACACCCGACGCCTACGAGCAAGCGTGGGCTGAGGCATCAGGGGTGCCCGTGCGGCCGAACGTGATGCAGCACGGTGGTGGCGAGAGCTGGACCTCGTTCGTTGCCGGCCGCCCGTCGATGCTGATCGAAATCGACAGCTGGAACGCGACCGAAGAAATCGTCGCGGCCCACCGAGCGGGTTTCGAAGCGCTCCTCGCGGTGGTCGAACCGCTGTAGCGCCAGCTTGTTCAGTCGGCGAGCTCGTCGCGAACGTTGCGCAACTTGAGGCCCGATGCTGCGGCTTGATCGCACACGTCGTCGGTCATCGTGCTCGTGTTCCACATCCGCAGCATGAAGTCGCGGGTCTTGAGATAGTCGATGTAGTAGTCGAGGTGAGTGCTCTCCACGGCGTAGGTGGCGAAGAGGGCGATCCGCGTGTCGTGCTTCGGCATGACGTTCCACGTGGGCACCCGTTCGAACTTCTTCGGATCAACGTCCTTCCACCACGGGAACCGCATGCGTTGACCATCGCCACTGTGCAGCGTGCGGAGGTTCCACACGACGAGGTCGCCGACCGCAGAGTCGACGTATGCGACCTTGTCGGTCTTCGCGGTCTCGGCTTCGTGGCTCGTGGGACGCACATTGAGTCCGCCTGAATGGCGCTTGTGGTCTTGGAGGTACAGGCCGAATCGCAACAGCGTGTATCGGCTCCGCCAGTCTGGAGCCGAGAAGTCGAGACGGTCAGCACAATCGCGGTGCCAGCTCCCGGTTGCCGTCGTGACCGCGTGGTTGGCGGAACTGAATCCGAAGTACAGCGGGTCGCCGTCGAGGAGTTCGCCCGCAGCATCGACGAGTCGACGGTCGAGCACGAACTCCGACAGCTCAGGCTGGCTCAGGAGGTCACCGCCTGTTCCTGCCGTGGCGATTGCCTTCGCTCGGAGGTTCGCGACCTCTTCCTTGCTGAACACCCCCGGAATCTTGAGGTAGCCATCGTTCCAATACTTGGCGGTGTCGATCTTCATCGCCAGGGACTGTATAACGAGCGGTCGTCTCCGTCGATTCATTGCTGCGGAGATTCCGCGGCCGAGATTGGCATCTGTCACCAGTGGCTGAGCGATAGGTTCTGGCGAATGCCAAACCATGGATCGCAAGACGCTCATCGCTACCGGTCGGTGATCGCTGCGAAGCGAGCGTTCGATGCGGGCGACAACATCACCGCCGCGATTCGAGCCGAAGAGCAGATGGACTCGAACCCGCCGCATGCCATCGAGATCGCCTACGAGATGCAGAGCGGCGAGTATGCGCGGGCGGCGCGTTCCGACGAGAAGCGGTGGAGTGAGTACGGCGCGGCCATCGCCGACGCGTTGTTGCCGCACCTTGCTGACGGCACCTCGCTGCTCGACTGCGGAACGGGCGAGATGACATCGCTCGCGTCGACGCTCAACCATCTCGACGTCACGGTCGAGGCGAGCGCCTTCGACATCAGTTGGAGCCGAATCGCGCATGGCCGTCGGTTCGTCGAGGAGGCACTCCACTCTGCTCCGTCCGTGCGGAGCTTCGTGGGTGACATGGCGGCGATCGCTGTACCCGACGGCTCGGTCGACGTCGCGATGACCGTCCACGCGCTCGAGCCGAACGGTGGCCGCGAGGACGAGTTGTTGGGTTCGGTGTTTCGTACGGCCCGCCAACGGGTCGTGCTCTTCGAGCCGTGCTTCGAGAACGCGAGTGATGAAGCGCGCCAGCGGATGCAGTCGCACGGTTACGTCACCGGTCTGGCCGAAGCCGGCGTCCGCCTCGGCGCAGAACTGGTGAACCTCACGGAGTTCTCACTCCCGGTCAACCCACTCAATCCGACCTGGGTGTTCGAGTTCGATGTGTCAGGAGTGAGTCGAGACACCGCGAGCGACACCGGCTTCGAGTGCCCGGTGACGCGTACGGCGCTCCGGGATCTCGGCGACTGCTGGTTCAGCGACGAAGCCGGGCTTGCCTACCCGATCGTCGGTGGCATCCCGATCTTGCGCGCCGACCATGCCGTGTTGGCGACGCAGCGCGCCGGGCTGCGCGATACCTGAGCCAACCGGTCAGTCGTCGCGCAGCATTGCAACGGCTCGCTCCACGCATTCCATGCTGGCTCGGTAGTCGTTGCTGCAGGCGTGGCGTGCTGCCGCGTGCCAATAGTCCCGGTCGTTGTCTTGGGCCCTCCATGCGCCGAACTTGTTCGGCTGGAGCATGATCGTCGGCGTGCCGACGGCGGCAGCGAGTTCGACCGACGTGGTGACGACGCCGACCACGGCAGCACATGATGCGATGACGGCGGCGGTCGCTTCGAAGTCGTCGCGGAGATCGACATCGTCGAGGAACGTGATGCGGTTGCCGAAGTAGTCGGCGAGACGTTCGCGCTCGCTCTCCGTCGTGTCGTGCTGCAGGCACACGAAGTCGCGGTCGAGTGCAGCAAAGGGCTGCATCGCCTCGACGGACAAGTAGTGGATGTCTCGCATCGGCCCGGCGATTTCGCTGCGCCAGACCAGACCTGTGGGCGTCTCCAAGTCGGCGAACCTCGTCGAGTTCTCGTTGACGAGCGAGTCGAGTGGCCGAAGATACGGAGGGTATGGCCGGGGCGCTCCGGTCTCGGCCGTCAGCTGCGGAATCGACCGTGAGAACACGACGCGGCTTGCAGCATGCGCCACCTTCGCCGCTTCGGCAGTGAGCACATCGAACAGTTCGCCTTCGGCGCGTTCGGGCCGATCGGGATGGAGGAGTCCGGCCTGGATTCGACCACCGAGTCGTTCGACCGGCAGGAACGTCACATCGGGCAGCGATCTCGAGAGCAGCGAATGCAGCCGTGGGTCACACGTTGCCGTGAGATGCTGTGTGCGTTCAGCCAGCGGCGCAAGGGTCGCGAACGTCTGAATGTCGTCGCCCGGGCCGTTCTGAGCGATCACGAAGCGATCCGACACGTGCTCGAACGTGTCGAACTCGGCGCAGTCACCGAAGCTCTGGGCCAGTCGTCTGCGATCGTTCGCGTCGAGATACGTCTCGAACGCCTCGTCGAAGCGTTTCAGGTGGAGCAGTCCAAAGAAGCGAACCTCGTCGATCGGGTCGCTGACGCGAGGGTATTCATCTCGGAGTGCAAGCGCTTCTTCGTAGCGGCCTTCCTCGAGCAACATCCGAGACTGGAGCTTTGCGGACTCCCAGTGCCGGGTTGTTTGGCGAAGTTGATCGAAATAGAGGTTTGCTCGGTCGAAATCTCGACGCACGTAGTGAGCGCGGCCGAGGTTGTACTTGCCGAGGGTGCCGAGCGCCGCAACTTCGCGCCGATGGCTCTCGATGGCGATGAGCTCATCGATCTGATTGAGTTCGAACCAGATGCCGGTGAGCGTCTCGAGCTCGGCCGGCGTTCGGTCACCTGGGCGGCGAGTCTCATCGAGGTCGTCATCGTGCAGACGCGCGACTTCCGCAGGGGAGTGGTGAGCAATGAGGAGGCGTCGTAAGACCTGAAGGTCCTGGATGCCGTCCTTGGCTGCGGCGTCGAGGAGCTCCTTGGCTTCTTCGGTTCGGCCGAGGAGCCAGAGCGAGTCGAATCGGTAGCCCATCTCCTTCGTCTCCGACAGGTTGTGCACGTTGGAGTCGAGAAACTCGAGCAGCTTCGCCGGAAGTCCGAGAGCAGCCAGGCGGTCGCAGTACGCCGCCGAGAATTGCCTCGTTCGTTGCGGCTTCTGAGCTTGCAGCAGCGTGAGGGCGTCCATGCCAAGACCACTGCTGGCCAGCCGAGCTGCGGTGAGGAGCGCAACCACCTCTCCCTGCGCCCACTCCTCGTCGGCGATCTGCAACTCGAGTGCCTCAGCTCGCTCCGGCTGCTCGCACCGCAACAGGATCTCGTGGATCAGCGCGGCGGAATCTGCGGTTGTCACGCGCGTCCCGACCTCGTCGCACAACTGCAGGACTCGTTCGATGTCGTTGCTGTCGATCAGATAGTTGAGGAGCCGACGAAACGACGAGAGCCGGCGTTGCGGGAAGCCCTGGAAGAACAGCGCGGCAGCATCGACCAGGCGTGGCTCGTCGAGACCAGCGTGATGCTGAGCGATGAGCACACTGACGTATTGATCCGAGACGGCCGGGTCGTCCCAGAGGGCGATCATTGCCTCGGCGACAGCTCGGGCTTCAACGAGATGGTGAGTCTCCACCGGCTCCGTCAGGAGCGAACGGACCAAGAAGCGGTGTGCCTTGCCGGAGCCGGGAAGGTTGCGCACGGCGGTTCGGCCGATCTGGATTGCTTCTTCCTTACCGCCCTGCAGCCGAAGGCGCTCCAGGCTGACGATGAGTCGGTCGAGAGGAACACGTGCGAGTGAGCGCGGCATCGCCTTCGTCTTGATCGCTCTCAAACTCGAAACAGACTGCTTGGCGAATTGCATCGGGTCGAACGCTACTGGACCGAACGAGTCGGCTCGGCGACGTCAGCGTCGCCGAAGTACGACGAGCTCAGCCTGCGGCGGTGCGGCCGGCCGGCCGATACGCGCCACGGTCTCGTAGCCGAGCGCCTCGAAGGTCGAAACGATCGAGTTGGAGGTCACCTGTTCTTGGACGCCGATTGCGTTGTCCGCCTTCATCGGCTTGCCGGCACGCGTGTTCAGCGAAACGACGAGCTTCGTGTCGAGCCGAGCGATCTGCTTGGCGTAGTTGCTCACCACGTGTGGTTCCATCTCTTGGAACGAGAATGCGTTGACGAACAGGTCGGCCTGCCCCGTCAGTTTCGGAAGCTCCCACGCCGGCAGGCACGCCGAGGGCCCGCCAGGTTCGAGGTGAACGGGGGTGCCCTTGGCAGTGTCGAGCCCGCTGAGCAGCGTTCGTTCGGGGAACCGATTGGCGAGGTAGTAGTGAGCCACGGTGCCCAATGGTGGGATGTCGATGTCGACGTACTGCACTTCGGGCATCGACGACATCAGGATCTCGCCCATCACACCGAACCCGCCACAGATCTCGAGAACGCTCCGAACGGGGAAGTCGACGTAGCGCGAGACGCCGGTGAGGAGCTTGAGATAGTTCAAGTACGGGCGTCCGTAGGCCGAGCCGTCCTTGGTGAACGGTCGGTAGTGCTGCGGCGGCTTGCCGATCGAGCTCTCACCGTGGGCCTCGATGTCGATCGGGAGGCAGTCGCGATGCTGCTGACCGAGCGCGATGTCCATGTCGCGATTCGCCTCGCTCGCGCCGACCAGGTGCCCGTTGTACCAGCGTTCAGGTGCACGCGGATTCGTCTCGCGCAACAGCGGCATCACCTCGGCGACCATCGCGTTCGTGAACACCGGCGCGTACAACTGGTAGAAGAAGAAGTGAGATGACGGCCAACTCTTGAAGCTGTCGAGGCCGCGAGTCTCGAGGTCACCTAGCAACTTGCGGACTCCCGGCTGCCAGAAGTCGGTCGGTGCGTAGAGCGGGTCTGCATCGCACAACTGCTCCATCGAGAGACGCAACATCGACGACCACGGCTCGGGAGCCGAGTCGATGGCTGGCCGCAGTTCCTCGAGGAGAGAAGACCAGTTCGCTGGGCTCGCGGGCGTGGTCTTTGCAGTCTTGCGGCGAAACAGTTTCATCGGCAGAGCACCATAGTGCCCCAGCCAGCAGCCACCGGCCCTCATCAGGATGAGCGTCAATCGGAGGTATATTCGTGTCTCCGAACACACTGGAGACCTGCGAAACATGACCATCCGATCGGCCATTCTGGAGCAGCTCACCGAGCTGTTCGAAGAAGACGAACTCGACATGCCCGAGTTCGTTGACGAGACGGTCTTGCTCGACACCGAGCTCGACAGTCTGGGGTTCGCAGTGCTCGTCACTCGGCTCGACGAAGAGCTCGGATTCGACCCGTTCTCGATGATGGACGAGCCCGTCTACCCGGTGACGTTCAAGGACTTCGTCGACATCTACGAACGGTTCGCGCCGGACGAAGCGTGAGCGGGTCTGCATCACCCGTCGCGGTTCGGGCTTCGGATCTGAGCGTGACGATCGATCAACTCGACGCCGACATCTACGGGCTGCGAGGCCAGGTCGAGCAGGGCGGGGTCGCCTCGCTCCACACCGACGACGCCACCATCGTGGCCGCTGCGATCCACGTGCTCGACGGGTGGGCGGGCGAAGTGCATCTTCTTCCGCCGGCACTCGACGTCGAAGTACTCCCGGCCGGCGCCATCGTGCTCGAACCGAGTCGCGCTGGTGCGGCTGTCGCTGGCGACAGCTCGCTCGCCGGTGAGACGATGTGGATCGTCTATACATCCGGAACAACCGGCGCCCCCAAGGCCATCGCGCACACGGCCGCGACGTTGTCGCGAACCGTTGTTCGCTCGGAACGAAGCGCATCGTTCGTCTGGGGACTGCTCTACGACCCGAACCGGATGGCCGGCCTGCAGGTCTTGTTCCAGGCGTTGCGAACATCGGCCACCGTCGTCGCACCGTCGCTCCATGAACCGTTGTCCGAACGGATTGCCGAGCTGGTCGACGGAGGAGTCACGGCAATTTCGGCGACGCCCACGTTGTGGCGTCTCGTTCTCCAGACGCCCGCGGCACGTGAGCTCGAACTCACTCAGATCACCTTGGGAGGCGAGATCGCAGATCAGCGAATTCTCGATGGACTCGCGTCGGCCTTCCCGTCGGCACGCATCGTCCACGTCTTCGCATCGACGGAGACGGGTGCCGCGTTCTCCGTCACCGACGGGCGGGCGGGCTTCCCTGCCGCCTATCTCGAGGACGCGCCACGAGGTATCGAACTACAGATCCGTGACGACATCTTGCATGTGCACAGTCCGGGTGTGAGCGCTTCGGGACCCGACGGGTTCGCTTCGACTGGCGACATCGTCGAAGTCGTCGACGACCGGGTGCTGTTCCGCGGCCGAGCGTCGGGTGTTGTCAACATCGGTGGCGCCAACGTGTGGCCCGAAGAGGTCGAAACCTTGCTCCGCCAGCACGACGACGTGCTCGAGGCGCTGGTGACTGCCAAGGCGAACGCCTTGTCGGGCAACGTTCTGATGGCGCAGGTGGTGGCCCGCGACGCCGTTGATGGCAAGGCGCTTCGCAAAGAATTTCGGTCGTGGGTCCGTGATCGCGCTCCGGGCACCCACGTGCCTGCGATGATCAAGGTCGTGGATGCCCTCGACATTTCAACCGCAGGCAAGGTCACCCGTTGAGCCGGGA
Organism: uncultured Ilumatobacter sp.; assembly: GCA_938049325.1. Taxonomy (GTDB): domain Bacteria; phylum Actinomycetota; class Acidimicrobiia; order Acidimicrobiales; family Ilumatobacteraceae; genus Ilumatobacter_A. Next base: position 7,480 of record CALICC010000086.1, read on the forward strand.
TCTCGTCGTGATCACCGGCACGTCGGGTGGGCTTGGCGCTGCCTTCGCGACCGCGTTGATCGCGGCGGACTACGACGTCGTCGGGATTGCTCGCCGCGACGTCACCGCAGCTGATCTCGGCGTCCCCGACGACCGCTATCACCATCGCCAAGCTGACCTCGGCGACATCGATGGCATCGGGGAGCTCGTGAGTGACCTCGTTGCGACCTACGGCAAGCCGTATGGGTTGATCAACAACTCGGCGCTCGGAGCGGACGGCATGTTGCCCACGATGCACAACTCCGAGATCGAGTCGATGGTCGCGGTCAACGTCACGGCCCCGATCATTCTCACCAAGTACGCCGTTCGCCACATGTTGTCGGCGCGGCGCGGTCGCATCATCAACGTGTCGTCGGTGGTCGCCAAGACCGGTTACCGCGGCCTCGCCGCATACGGCGCGACGAAAGCTTCGATGGAAGGCTTCACCCGTTCGCTCGCTCGTGACGTGGGTCGGCGCAAGATCACGGTCAACGCAATCGCTCCAGGGTTCCTCGCCACCGACATGACGTCGGGGCTGGGTGATTCGAACCTCGAGCGCATCGAGAAGCGTGCCGCGTTGCAGCGGTTCGCATCGGTCGACGAGGTCGCGGCCTCAGCGGTGTACCTGATGTCGGATGCTGGGGCAGGGGTGACGGGCACGGTCATCACGGTCGACGCCGGCGGCTCCGCGTGAGCTTGGACGTCCGCGCTGTTCGAGAAGACGACCGCTCGACGCTGCTCGCCTGGCGCAACCAGCCGCGTGTTCGCGCGGTCTCGATCAACGACGGCGAGATCGATCCGGAAGCGCACGACAGGTGGTTCGATGCCTTGATGTCGGGGTCGACGCGCCATCTGCTCATCGCCACCGTCGGCGGCGAGGCCGCCGGTGTCATCAGCGTGGGTGACATCGATGCGGTGCAGCGAACAGGCTCGTGGAGCTGCCACGCGGGGTCGGGAAACTATCCGCCCGGCTTCGGGCCGGCGCTGCCGATCATCGGTCTCGGACTCGGTTTCGGGCGGTTCGACCTCCGGCGCATGCATGCCGAGGTGCTGGGATCGAACTCGAACATGCGCGGGATGCATCGACGACTCAAACTCGTTGAAGAGGGCGTGCGCCGTGAGGCCGTCGAGCGCGCTGACGGCGAACTTGCCGACGTGCACGAGTTCGGTGTGCTCTCGACCGAATGGTTCGAGGTGAGGGAACGTTCGCTGAAGTTGTTCCCGCGATCGGTGCGCAGCGAACTCGAAGGAGTTCTGGATGGGCTCGACGATCGCTGATTCGGCCGACGAGATCTCTCGCTCGGTCGACGTCGACCGGTTTTGGCAGCGCGGGTACGTGGTGGTCCGTAACGTCTTCTCCACCGACGAGGTGGCGCGGCTCCGGGCTGGAGTCGAAGCGTCGACCGGTCCGAAGTCCGATCTCCTCGCGAACGATCGGCTGCGTTCGGTGCTCACCGACGGTCGGCTGGTGTCGATCGCCCGGGAACTGCTTGGCAGCGACGAGATCCACTACGCGGGCGACAGCGCGTTCACGGTTGATTCGAACGAGCCGGGCTATCACAAGGACTGTGCCGACCGCTTTGACCCGAACGGCCCAGATTGGGCGAGCCGCTACACGGTCGTCCGATTCGGGATCTACCTCCAGGATCATCGCTGGCATACCAACGGGCTGAACGTGCGGGTCGGATCGCACGAGCACGCCGACGTCACGACCGGCCGAACCGTCTACGTCCGCAGCGCGGTGGGCGATGTCGTGGTCTGGAGCTTGCGCACGACCCACAGTGCTGCCGCGACGCTCCTGCGGTTCCCGTGGCTGGTCTATCCGACACCTTGGCGAGCTCCGATGCTCCGGCGATTCGAGGCGCCCATGCCGCCGGGTTCGCGGATCGCACTCTTTGCGAGCATGGGGTTGAAGGGCCCACACTTCGATCGCTACGTCGACATGTTGAAGACCCGGACCTACATGGCGCGCATCTGGGCGAACACGAAGTACTCGGCCGCAGCGTTGTCGGCGGCCGCGGCCGGCGGCCTCACGGTTCGCGATGTCGCCGCCGAGATCGAGGGTGACGCCTCGGTCGGGTTGAACGACAAGTGGCAACCACTTCCGTATTGACGCGCAGCTCAGCGCCGAATGCTCCGAGCGGTATCCTCAACGCATGACGAGAAGCCATTCGTTCCAGTTCGGTGATCGACAGATCGGTGGCGACGCCTCGGTCTTCACGATCGCCGAGTTGTCGGGCAACCACAACGGCAGTTTCGATCGCGCGATGGAGATGCTGCGTGCGGCCGCCAAGACCGGTGCCGACGCCGTGAAGGTGCAGACCTATACGGCGGACTCGATCACGCTCAACAGCACTCGCCCCGACTTCATGGCTGAAGGGCTGTGGGAGGGTCGCACGCTGTACGACTTGTACGCCGAGGCCTCGATGCCGTGGGAGTGGCAAGCAGATCTCGCCGAAGAGGCGCGCAATCTCGGCATCAAGTTCTTCTCGTCGGTGTTCGACCTCACGTCGATCGAGTACCTCGAGTCGATCGGTGTCGAGGCCTACAAGATCGCGTCGTTCGAACTGGTCGACATCCCCCTCATCGAAGCAACCGCTGCAACCGGCAAGCCGATGATCATCTCGACCGGGATGGGAACGCTGTCCGAGATCGAAGAGGCCGTCGCGGCGGCGCGGCGAACCGGATCAGGCGAACTCGCGTTGCTTGCATGCACGAGCGCGTACCCAGCACCCGCGTCGGTTGCGAATCTGACGAAGATCAAGCACCTCGCCGAGACGTTCGGGGTGGTCAGCGGACTCTCCGACCACACGATCGGCAACGAAGTCTCGGTCGCCGCGACTGCCTTGGGCGCAAAGGTGATCGAGAAGCACTTCACGTTGCGTCGCGCCGACGGAGGCGTCGATAGCGCGTTCTCGCTCGAGCCCGAGGAGTTCGAAGCCCTCGTGCGCGACTGCCGATCAGCCGAAGACGCGATCGGCGCTCCGCACTATGGACCGACCGAGGCCGACGCCAGCAGCGTCGCATTCCGACGTTCGCTGTTCGTCGCTCGCGATGTGCCCGCGGGCGCCGTGATCAGTGACGGCGATGTTCGCTCGGTCCGCCCGGCAAGTGGCATGCACCCCCGGCATCTTCCCGAGATTCTCGGACGCACCGCGCGTAGCGACCTCGAGGCGGGAACGCCGTTCGAGTGGTCGATGGTCGAATGAGCAACGGGGGCCCGCTCAGGGTCCTGATCCGTGTCGACGCCGGGCCGGACATCGGTGTTGGCCATGCAATGCGCTGTTCGACACTCGCCGCAGCACTGCGTCGAAGCGGACACGATGTCGTCGTCGCGACGTGCGAACTCGTCCCGTTCGTCCGGGATCGCTTCGAGCGCGCCGGCGTCGACGTTGTCGACATCGGCGACAGCCCGGCAGTGGAGGCCACCGACTTGGCGACGTTCGATGCTTGCGTGGTCGACGGTTATCTCCTGGCACGCGACGTAGTCGAACTCGGTGCTGCCCGCCCGCCGCTGTTGGTGATCGACGACAACTACGAGCTGCCCGTCGAGCACGGCGACCTGGTGCTCAACCAGAACCTGCACGCCGAGTCCGTTCCATATCCGACCAGCGCCGGGCTGACGCTGCTGCTCGGCCCGGAGTACGCGTTGATCCGAGACGACGTCGTGAGGATCGAGCGAACGCCGGATCGGTCCGGTCACGTGTTGGTGAGCTTCGGCGGGAGCGACACGGCTCGGCTGACGCTGCCTGTCGTCGCGCGCCTCCTGCAAACGGGGTCCGGAACCGTCGCGGTCGCATTGAGCCCGGCGCACGACGACTTCGACGCGCTTGCAGCATTGGCTGCTGGGTCAGGAGGCCGGCTGCAATTCGCGACGAGCGATCTCGTTGCCGCGATGAGTTCGGTCGACGCCGCGATCATCGGCGGTGGTTCCACGCTGTGGGAAGTTGCGTACCTCGGGATTCCGAGTGTGGCTGCCATCGTTGCCGACAACCAAGTGCAAGGGACCATGGCTGCAGCGGCCGCCGGATTCGTCCAACCTGTGGACTGTCGGTCGACCTCGCGAGACTCGAGTGCACAGCACTGTGTCGACGCGGTCGACGTGCTGCGCCACGACCCCGTTGTCGCTGCCGCGATTGTTGATGCCGGACGGTCGCTCTTCGACGGCGGCGGGGCTGATCGCCTGGTGACCGAGATCGAGTTGATGGCGAGACGCTGAGGTCGCTCGCCGGGCCTCGCTACTTGACGATGTTGTGGTGCACCGACTGGTTGATCGCGACGAGGTCGGGACGGCGGAGGAGTAGTTCGAACATCGCCGGACCATCGAGCGAGGTCGGTGAGGCGTCGAGCTCTTCGACCACCGCCCGAAGGAGGTCGAGGTCAGCCTGCTCGTCGAGCGTGACACGCAGCTCCGGGTGACGAGCCCACTCGGGGCACAGCAGCGGAGCGCTGGCAAAGCGTTCGGGGCGACGGACGATGAACGGGGTGACGTGCTCGCGCTCGACGGGATCGTCGGATTCGGCGTGTGCGGTGATCAACGCTTCACGCCTGATGGCTTCGACGTCGAATCCGCGGGGAAACCGTCCGTCGGGATCGGTGGCCACGTAGTCGATACCCGTCGCAGTTTCCAACGCGCTGTCGATGAAGGCTGGTTGGACGAACGGACAATCGCCGGTGACCCGAACGACGTAGTCGGCGTCGGTGCGCTCGAGCGCGAGAACGAAGCGCGATAGCACGTCGGAAACGCTGCCGCGAACGGCTTCGACGGCGACTCCGCTGTCGAGGCGCATCTCGCTGACGTGAGCAGCGAGGACGTCGTCGTCGGAATTCGTCGAAGTCGCGACCACGACGTGCGATACGCGCTCGGCCATCGCAGCGCGCCGGACGGCCCACTCGATCACCGGAACCCCGCCGAGATCCATCATCGACTTGCCGGGGAGGCGAGTCGAGCCCATGCGGGCCTGGATGATGACGGCGGCGCCGTCGACGTCAGCTGCGGACAATGGACAAGACGTCCGTCAACTCAGCGACGACCTGCCGTTGCTGGTCGTCGGTCAGTGTTGGAAAGAGCGGCAGGGTCAGAATGCCGGCGTAGGCCTCGTCGCAGTGCGGCAGCGGTGCATCGAGATCCGCAAAGTGTGGATGATGATGGATCGGCACATAGTGCACCTGGGTGTACACACCGCGCTCGCGAAGCAATTCGTAGACGCGTCGGCGCTCGGGAACCCGCACGGTGTACAGGTGATAGCCGTGGCCCGAGCCGTCGGGAGCGGCCGGAGCAGTGATGATGTCGAGCGACGCCAGTGCCGCGTCGTACTGGCGGGCCAAGGTCTGGCGCCGTTCGATGAAGCGATCGAGTTTGCCCATCTGGCTGTGCCCGAGTGCTGCTTGGATATCGGTGAGGCGATAGTTGAAGCCTTCTTCGATGACCTCGTAGTACCAGCCGCCATGCTCGGGCTTGGGTTGGGTTCCGTGGCTCCGGAATCGGCGGAGACGTGCGGCGAGTTCGTCGTCGTTGGTCGTGACGACGCCACCTTCTCCGGTGGTGACCGGCTTGACCGGGTGAAACGAGAAGCACGTCATGTCCGAGTGGGCGCAGTTGCCGACGGGGCCGGACGGCGTCCACGCTCCGAGTGCCTGGGCGGCGTCTTCGATCACGACACGCGGGCGGTACGCGAGTTTCGACAGATCGATCGGGAGACCTGCGAAGTGAACGGCGACCAGTGCGTCGAGTTCACCGGGGATCGACGCAGGGTCGATGTTGAGCGTGTCGGGGTCGATGTCGATGAGGGTGACGTCGGCGCCGACATAGCGCGCGCAGTTCGCGGATGCGGCGAAGGTGAGGGGTGACGTGCCGACGAGGTCGCCCGGCCCGAGCCCGGCTGCGGCGGTGCAGCCATGGAGCCCGGCGGTCGCGTTGGAGAACGCAACGGCGTGGCGCGCTCCGACGTAGTCGGCAACCGCTTGTTCGAAGAGTGCGACGGTCGGACCGGTGGTGAGGTAGTCACCTCGCAGGACGTTGACGACTGCTTCGACGTCGTCGTCCTCGATTGTCTGGCGACCGTACGGAATCACGCCCACGTGTGCTCAGCCGACCTCTTCCGCGATGAGGGTGCGAAGTTCGTCGACCGTGAGGAAGTGCGAGTTGGTGCCGCTGTCGTAGCTGAAGCCCGGTTCGCAGCGCTGGCCTGGCTTGGATGACGCCGATGCGGTGAACTCGTCGACATCCCACAGGTTGTACGACGGGGTGATCACGAAGTAGTCGTCGAACTCGACGGTCGACAGGGAGTCGGTACTCGTGACCATTTCTTCGTGCAGCTTCTCGCCCGGACGGATGCCGACGATCTTCTGCTCGGCGTCGGGAGCGATGGCCGAAGCGATGTCGGTGATCCGGTACGACGGAATCTTGGGGACGAAGATCTCGCCGCCCCACATGCGGTCGAAGTTGTCGATCACGAAGTCGGCGCCCTCTTGCAACGTGATGTTGAAGCGTGTCATGGCCGCGTCGGTGATCGGCAGGACACCTGACTCGGCGCGCTCCTTGAAGAACGGAATCACCGATCCTCGGCTGCCCATCACGTTGCCGTAGCGCACGGCGGAGAAACGAATATCGCGCTTGCCGCGGAAGTTGTTCGCGGCAACGAAGAGTTTGTCGGAGGCGAGCTTGGTTGCGCCGTAGAGGTTGATCGGGGCGGCCGCCTTGTCGGTGGAGAGCGCGATGACGCGCTGCACGCCGGTGGCCATCGATGCGTTGATGACGTTTTCGGCACCGAGGATGTTGGTCTTCACCGCTTCGAACGGGTTGTACTCGGCGGCGGGTACCTGCTTGAGCGCCGCTGCGTGTACGACCACGTCGACATCTTCCATGGCCCGGGTGAGCCGTGGCTCGTCGCGCACGTCGCCGATGAAATAGCGCATGATCGGCGCGTGCGCCTGGAACTCGGGCATGTTCTGCATGTCGAACTGCTTCAGTTCATCACGGCTGAACACGATGATCTTCGACGGCGTGAAACGCTCGAGAACGGTCGCGATGAAGCGCTTACCGAACGAGCCAGTTCCTCCCGTGACCAGGATGGACTTGCCGTTCAAATCGTAGTGTTCCGTCACGTGATTCCTTTGGTTTCGTGCCCATGTGCAGCGCTGCAATGATAGCGCCGCGCAGCACGAGAGGTCGCGCTTCGCGGACTACGCGTTGCCCAAGCGACCGGAGAGTCGCTGCAGGTACTGCTCCTCCGACAGGTGGAGGATTCGCTCGACTTCGTCGGTTGCGGTGATGAGTCCGTTGCGCAGAAGTCGCTGCGTGAACCTGAAGTCCCAGAGGTGGTCGTGCGGAGCGACCGAGAGGACCGGTTGCAAGTCTTGGGGGCCGTAGATCTCGGTGACTTCATTGTCGTAGCCGTCGAGGTAGGTCGTGTCGCCGAGATAGAAGTCGACGCCGCTGAGGATCAGTTGTTGAGGCGTATAGCTCACCAGGTCGTAGAGCAGGCGTTGGATACCGAAGCGCGTGCCGAGGAACGTGTTCAGATCCTCGCACTGCATCACGCGGACGGTGGCCGACGAGGGGACCGACCGTCCCGGGGCGCCCACCATCGAAGGTCGCAGCACCGAGAAGTGACCGTGGTCGCGGATGATGTGTTCGGGCTCGAGCAGTGCTGAAGCGTCCGAGACATAGGTGACGGACGTTTGGTCACTTCGCAGCGTGCGCTGGCGTTTCGTCGTGACGACGACATCGGCAGCTGCGATGGTGTCGGGATCGGGTTGGGTGCCGGGGGCTGGGCCGATGACGAGCACGGATGCACCATCGACCGCTTGTCGGAACGCCTCCTCGGCGGCGATGCTCGGTGAGGCAAGGTTGCGTCGCACGTCCAGGAGTGGCTCGATCTCGCCTTCGCTCAGTGCGAGGTCTGCCGCGAGTTTGTCCACAGCGAGGCGGTCGCGAGCGTGTTGCTGACGTGGACCGTGAACGGCAAGCTCGCGGCGCGCTTCGCCAACCTCGTCGAGATAGCTCAGCGCTCGCGCTCGTTCGACGAGCTGCCAGAGGGGCTCGGCGCGGCGACGAGGTGATGCGGCAACTCGCCTGGCGATGAGCAACTTCGTGTGGTGCGCCCCGACCGGATCTGCGTTGGTGAGTTGCTCGGCGTGGACCGCGTACAGCCAGTCGGTCGGCGCGTTCTTGGCGAAGTCGGAGTCACCCAGGTCAGCAGGCGGAGGTGGACCGGCAGGCCACGCGATGTGACGGGCGCCCTCGAAGTCCCCCATCGAAACGAGATGGCGCACGAGCCGGTGTCGGCGTTGGTGGTCCGTTGGGTCACGCTCGAGCAACTGCTGCCAGATGTTGCGCAGCTCATTCGCCTCGGCGACGAGCTGACCTCCTCGCGACCGGCCTCTGAGAAAGAGGATCTCGCCTCGGGCGCGCATGGCATGGATTCCGTCGAAGCCGGTGAGCAGTTCGTCGGCCGTGTCGTAGTCGCCGCGTCGGGTCGCCGTCATGGCGCGTTCGGCAGCTTCGCGTTCTGACGCCGGCGGACTCAGTCGGGTGGCGAGATCGCGGGCCAGTTCGGGGTCTCCGGCTCGACCGGTCACCAATCCGAGATTCGGCTCACGTCGAACGCTCGTTGGCCCGCTGTCGAGCGCCACTCGGCTGGCAAGCGCGACCCCGGCGTCTGAGCCCCCGCTGCCGGCGCGGATGTAGAAGGTGAGCGCCCTGGTCGGCTGCTCAACCGTCTCCATGAAGCGTCCAATGGCGAGCCACAGCGGGGCAAAGAGGCGGCTGGGCAGCCCGGGAGGCGTGTCGAGCCCGTCGAGGCGCGGCCGGACGTACTCCGATTGAGGGCGGGCGGCCAGACGCGCAGCGATGAACCGGCGCGCGGCACCGAGCAACGGGCGGATCCGCGCGTTCACTCGCCGGCTTCGTTCGTGGGGTCGCTGGCGCGGTTCACGCGCGACGGGCGAAAGCGAATCCAAGGAAACGGCGGCACTATCCGTTGGGACGGCGCGGTCGCGGTGGCTGACCTCGAGGTCATGCGCCGAACCTAGCGAGAGCGACGTCGGGATCGGCGCAGGCCCGTTGATCCAGCGGGCGGTACGAGTCTCGGGGAGCGGACGCAGAACAAATGCGAGTTTGACAAGCATTTCTCGACCGTGCAGCATGACGCTATGCCTGCAGACTCGACTTCGCCGGTTGCGCTCGGCTTTCACTTCGATGTGTTGTGCCCTTGGGCGTATCAGACCGCGAAGTGGATCCGGACCGTCCGTGAGGCCGTCCCGATCGACGTCGACTGGCGCTTCTTCTCGCTCGAGGAGATCAACCGTGAAGAGGGAAAGAAGCATCCCTGGGAGCGCGAGTGGTCGTACGGGTGGAGCATGATGCGCGTCGCGGCCTGGTTGCGGCGCTCGTCGATGGACGACTGTGATCGCTTCTATGAGGCAACTGGACGGGCGTTGCACGAAGAAGGACGCAAGCCGCATCGGCCAGAAGTTGCCGAAGAGATCTGCGCCTCGCTCGGCCTCGACCCGGGCGTTGTCCGCGCCGCGATGGACGATCCCACCACGCACGACGAGGTGCGTGCCGACCACGATGCCGTGGTGAGCAGCGGAGGTTTCGGCGTGCCGACGCTCGTTTTCGAGTCAGGGAGTCACGTCTATGGACCGGTGGTGGCGCCGGCACCGACCGGGCAGGAAGCACTCGACCTGTGGGATCTCACGGTCGCATACGGCAGAGTTCCGCACCTGTACGAATTGAAGACTCCGAAGACCGACGCCGACATGGCGCACATCGGAGAAGTCTTCCGTCCCTACTTCGAAGCCCGTGACTGGGAAACGAGAGAAAGGCCAGCGCGTTGACTGCATCCCCGGCCTTCTCGCACGCCGACTATCTCGTCGCGCACGAAGCACTCTTCGGTCACTACAACAGCCTGTGCGGGCGCCTGACGTCAGAGGACCTGAGCGTCCAGTCGCTCTGCCCGGACTGGGACGTGCGTGGAGTCGTTTCGCACGCCATCGGGGTGGAGTTCGTCCTCACCGGCTGGGAGCCGAGCACCGATTCGCCGCCGCCTTTCGAGCGAGTACCAGGCTTCACCGCCGAGCTGGCCGAGTTGAGTCCGGAAGCGTTGGCGTCGCGCGTTGGCGAGGTCACCGCTTCACGCCTTGCACGACTTCGTGCGTTCGACGCGTCGGTGGTTGATTCGCCCTCGATCACACCAACCGGGGTCAAGACCTACGCGGACTTCTTGCGCATCCGCGTTTTCGACATGTGGGTGCACGCCCGCGACATCGCGATTCCGATGGGTGAGCAACTCGACGCCCGCGATGTGGCCGCGCAGATCGCGCTGGCCGAAGTCGGTGGAGCGGTCGGCTACATCGTTGGCAAGAAGATCGGCCTGCCCGACGGGAAGTCGATCGTGTTCCGCGTGACCGGCGGCGTCGAGCGGGACTTCTCTGTCGTTGTCGACGGGCGAGCCGCAGCGGTGGAGTCGGTCGAGTCGCCCGATGTCGAGGTCACCGCGGATGTCGAGACGTTCGTGATGCTCGCGTGCGGTCGGATCGACCCGCAGGCTCAGATCGACGCCGGAGCGATCCGCTGGGCTGGCGACGACGAGTGGGGCGAACGCGCCGCTCGCAATCTCGCCTACACGATGTGAGCTGGCGCTGCTGACAGCTGTCCGCGTCTGATCGGAGTCGGGAACGCTCCGTGGCGTACCGTCAACGTCGGAGCAGGCGAGCGCGAGGAAAGCCCACGAGATGTCGAACGAACAACAGCTGCGCGACGCGTGGGATACGTTCACCCAGAGCTTGAACGACCTGGGCCATGAAGCGCTCAGCTCGGCACCCAACGACGTGGAACGCGTCGACGGCATCCGGTTCATGCTGCGCCAGCTCGCGTATCGCGAGGAGCAGTTCCTCGAGTTCCCCGGTGGACACAAGCCCGAGTTGTTCTTCGCCGAGTCACCTACCCGCAAGGTGTTCGCCGACTGCCCTGACACGATCTATCACCAGTTCAGCGTGACCGCAGGTGGGGAGTACCTCATCACCGGT
>CALICC010000087.1 GCA_938049325.1 uncultured Ilumatobacter sp.
TTGAGTCAGCCGTTCGTGCTCACGGGAGGCTCGACCGCAACACGCCAACTGAGTGGGTGCCGGCGATGGTCTCAGCGAGGTAGTCGGGTGCCTCGTCGGTCGGCACGAACCATCCGGTCGGGCACATGGTGAGGATCTCGACGAACGACAGACCGAGGCCCTGCTGTTGCGCAGTGAACGCGTCGACGATCATCCGCTTGGTGCGCGCCACATTGCCGGCGTCGTTGACGGCGCCACGTGCCACATACCCGACACCGTCGATCTGGGCAATCAGTTCGGCAATGCGCATCGGGTGACCGTGCTGCTTCTCGTCGCGGCCGTCGAGCGTGTTCTTGGTTCGCTGGCCGATCGTGGTCGTGACGGTGAGATGGCCGCCCGTTTCGCCGAACACACCGTTGTTCAACATGATGCAGACGATGTTCTCGCCGCGTGCCGCGGCGTGGAGCACCTCCTGGAGTCCCTCGTTGCCGAGGTCGCCATCACCCTGAATCGTGAACACGGCCAACTCGGGCCGCATTCGCACCACACCGGTCGCCACCGATGGCGCTCGGCCGTGCAATGCCTGGAGCACCTCGACGTCGAGGTTGTTCGAGAACGCGGTGCTGCACCCGATGCCAAACACGGCGACGCACTTGTCGGCGAGGCCGTGGAGCGTGATCGCGTCCATCACGGCGCGGATCGCGATCGGCTCGCCGCAACCGGGACACAGATGGTGCTCGCCCACGTCGACGAGGCTCGGAGTGAAGTCGGCGACGAGGCTCGCGTCGGTCGGTGCGACGTCGCTCGCGAGCACGGTCACAGGGATGGAACGGGGCTCGCTCATGGGACTGACGCCTCCGTCTCAAGGGTGTCGAGCAGCTCGCGCATCGTGGAGGTGAGTTGCTCGACGGTCACATCAGGGGCGATACCGAACGCCGACGAGTCGGTCGCAAAGCCGTTGATGCCAACGACCGGGCAGTTGCCCAGCACCGCCAGTCGCACGTCGTCGATCATCTGGCCGGCGTTGTTCTCGTATACAGCGATCGTCTGGGCGCAGCGGGTTGCCTCGCGAACGGCGTCGGCGGGGAACGGCCACAAGGTGATGGGTCGGATCATCCCGACCCGGTGACCCTCCGACCGCAGGATCTCGACCGCCGCACCCGCGTAGCGAGCCATCGTGCCGTACGCGACCAACACGACGTCGGCATCGTCGGTGTGGAGGAGCTCGACCCTCGGCGCGATGCCCGCTGCCATCTCGTTGCGTCGCTGCGCGCAATGCTCGTAGTGCGCGGCCAAGTCGTAGCCGACGCCGTCGCGCTGCTTGCTCGTTCCCAGGAACGACAGCAGTTTGGCGGCGCCGGATCCGCCTGAGCTGCCGTCGAGCGCCCACTCGGGAGCCGGGGGCACGACCGGGTCGGAGTCGAGTATGTCGACGTCGACCCAGGTGTGGGCGAGGTAGTAGTCGCCGACGACGACCACTGGGTTGCGCCACCGCTCGGCGAGATCGAACGCCTCGGCCATCACGTCGATCACCTCGGACGGGCCCGACGGCGCGAGCACGGGTGTTCGGTAGTCGCCGTGCCCGCCCCCGCGCGTCGACTGGAAGTAATCGCCCTGCCCGCGGGCCATGTTGACCACGACGAATCCAATGCCGGCGAGCGTCGCCTCCGCGATCGACTCTTGCATGAGCGACAGGCCTTGACCGGTGGAGCCGGTTGCCGCTCGGCTGCCGGCAGCGGCGGCACCCCACACCATGCCGACAGCCTCGAGCTCGCTCTCGGCGTTGACGCAGACGCCGCCCACAGGTGGGAGGAGCTCGGCCATGTGCTCGAGGACCTCGGTGAACGGGGTCATCGGGTAGCCGGCGAAGAAGCGGCAACCGGCCCGCACCATTGCATCGGCGACGACTTCGGACCCCTCGACCAGTCGTGTGCTCACCGCAGCCCTCCTTCGAGTGTCCAGGTCTTGGGCTGGTCGAAGCGGTACACCTGGAAGCAGAAATCGGGACACACGTCGGCGCAGGCTCGACAGCCGGTGCAGCCGACGAGGAGTTCGGGGAACCGGTAGCCGCGCGTGTTGGTCCGGTCGGTGGTCATGCTCAGTACGCCGGGCTTGCAGGCATCGATGCACAGGTCGCATCCCTTGCACGCCTCGGTGTCGATCACCACAGTGCCGCGCACCGCGATCGGCTCGGTTGCCTCGTTGGCCGCGACCTCTCGGGTGTCCTCGCGACGGCTCATGTTGCCACCAGATCCCACGCCGGATGCGTGACCTCGCCGAGGTCGAGCCCGGCTTGGAGTGCGGCGCGGTTTGCCGCCGCTGCCGACGCGCGGTAGCTCGGAAGGACGCTGGCCGCGCTGTCGAGCAGGGCGTCCGCGCTGACCAGGTTCGTGCGTGCGACCAGCGCGCCGACGAGTACGAGCGACGCGGCAACGGGCGAGCCCAGTTCGGTCGCGATATCGAGCGCCGGGATCTCGACCAGGTCGAAGCCGGGTTCGACTGGACATCGCGCTGGGTCGACGACGGACGAGTTGACCGCGGCGATCGACTCGGCTCCGAGCTTCGGCCAGAGCTCTCCCGCGTGTTCGTGGTGGAGGATCGCCGCGGCCCACGCCGACCCGACGACCGGAGGAGCGGTGATCGGCCCGTCGGAGATCACGAGGAACGAGTCGCTGTTTCCGCCGCGCATCATGCCGCCGTAGCTGGCGAAGAGTTGCACTCGGCGCCGGTCGGCCATCGCCGCCTCTGCGAGTGTGCGCGCCGCGAGTTGTACGCCCTGACCGCCGATCCCGGTGAACACCACCTCGCGCTGCACAAGGGGGATGGTACATTGTTCACGAAGAGAAGAACACTGTTCTTGCCGCGAGAGCGAGGACGGTCACGAGAGCTGGGAGCAGGGATGAGTGAGTCCGACGACCGAGTCTGGGGCGACGTGGGCACCCGGCTGCTGCTCGACAACGAGCAGCTCCGCGTGTGGGAGTTGATGCTCGAGCCCGGTACCTCGTCGGAGCTCCACCACCATGCGCTCGACTACGTGATGGTGCAGATCGCGGGCGACAAGGTCGC
>CALICC010000088.1 GCA_938049325.1 uncultured Ilumatobacter sp.
GATGCGAACGACGTGCCGATCGGGCTCGGCGGCGTGATGGGCGGCCTCGACTCCGAGATCTCCGACGACACGACGACCGTGGCGCTCGAGATGGCGTGGTTCGAACTCGTCGGTATTGGACGTACCGTGACGCGGAGCGGACTGCGCTCAGAAGCGTCACAGCGATTCGAACGAGGAGTCGATCCGTACGGCATGCCGAACGCTGTGGCGCGTTTCGCCGAATTGCTCTCCGAGACGTGCCCCGACCTCGTGGTCCACATGGGTATGGCGGACGAGCGCACCGACCATCTGCCTGACGAGCACCGCTCTGTCGACGTGCGGATCGCGAACGTCAACCGAGTTCTCGGATCTGAGTTGGAAGCCGACGATCTGCCGGCACTTCTCGACCCGATCGGCTACACCGTGTCGGGCACTGGAGACAACCGGTCGGTCGTGTTGCCGACCTGGCGACTCGACTCCACCGCCGAGATCGATGTCATCGAGGAAGTTGCCCGTCACTACGGCTACGACCGGCTCGGCTCCTCGGTCCCGAAGTCGTCTGACAGCGGCGGCCTCACACCCCGACAAGTACGCCGCCGCCAACTGCGCGAGGTGTTGCTCGGACTCGGCATCGACGAAGCCATGCCGAACCCGTTCCTAGCACCAGACACGCTCGAGCGTGCCGGTCTGTCGAGCGACGCGATCAGCATCACCAATCCGTTGGTCAGCGACGAGAGTGTCTTGCGGACGTCATTGCGTCCTGGCCTGTTGCGGGCGATTGCGTTCAATGAGTCGCACCGGCGAGTCGGTGCTCGGTTCTTCGAGATCGGGCACGTGTATCCGCCGTCCGACGCCGATCTTCCGGCTGAGTACGAGGTCCTGTGCGTCGTGCTCGCTGGTGAGGAAGCTCCGGCGGCGATGGCGGTCTGGCGTGAGATCACGTCGGCGCTCGGCGGGGGTGCGCGCATCGATCAAAGCAAGCCGCCGGTCGGGTTGCACGCAACTCGCTCGGCAACGCTGCAGGCGGGTAAGGACCCGCTCGGGGCCGTGGGTGAGATCTCGCCCGAGGTGCTTGCGGCCTTTGACGTGAACGAACGTGTGGCGATTGTTGAAGTCGACCTCGACCAGTTCCTCGCCCGTGAGCCGAAACCTGCGCAGTGGAAAGCGACGAGTCGCTATCCGTCGAGTGACCTCGACCTCGCATTCCGACTCGACGACACGATCCCGGCCGAGAAGCTGGAGAAGGCCGTTCGCCAGGGAGCTGGGAAGTACCTCGCCGATCTCGACTTGTTCGACATCTATCGCAGCGAAGAGCTCGGCGCGGCTCGCTCGCTTGCGTATCGACTTCGCCTCCAGGCCGATGATCGCAGCCTCACGGACGCGGACATCGCAGAAGTTCGACGTGCAATCGAAGCGGCGTCGACAAAGTTGGGTGCTGAGCTGCGAAGCTGAGGCCGTGCCTGCTCCTGGTGAAACCGATCTCGACAAGATGCTGGCGTCGCTCGATGTCGAGCGGCGGCCCGGCGTGTTCACGTACGTCGCCGTCCCCGTGCCGACTCCCGGGTTGCTCGCTGCGGCCCACGGCATGGTCACCGAAGGGGAATTGACCACGCTCGTGGTCCCCGTCGATGCTGCCGAGCGCGCCGGTCTCCCGGTCGTCATCGAACTCGCGTGGCTGTCGCTGACGGTGCAATCGAGCTTGGAGGCGGTCGGGCTCACCGCCGCATTCAGCGCGTTGCTCGCAGAACACGACATCTCCTGCAACGTCCTCGCGGGATATCACCACGATCACATCCTGGTCCCGGTCGATCGGGCAGCCGACGCGATCGACGCGCTCCGGCCGAGCTGAACGCCGCGAACTCACGGTTGCACCCGGGAGTTCCCCGACAGATGAGCGACACGGCGATGAGGGCCGACGGAGGCGTCGACCGCGAGATCGTCTGGCTGATCTCCGCGATGCCGAGGCGACCGGCGAGATCGTGCCCTGGTAGATCAGCTGACCCGTACGTCAGGATCAGTTGAAGCTGAGGTCGTCGGGAGCGAGGGCGAGCCAGGCAAGGCGGCCCGGCTGGCGGCGCAGCACTGTGTACCAGAGATCTTCGGGGCGGTCGGAGAAGACATCGTCGATCTCGGCGTCGAGAACGATCCACGCTCCCGCCTCGATCTCCGACTCGAGCTGGCCGCTGCCCCAACCGGCATAGCCGCGAAACACTCTGACGAGGTCGACGTTCGCTGCGACCAGGGCAGGATCGGCGGACAGGTCGGCTGAGGCGATGATGCCGCTGATTTGTGTGAGGTGCTCGGTGGCGTCGATGTCGACCGACGGCGCGGTCGCCAGGCCGATCATGGCGTTCGGCTCGACGGGGCCGCCGGTGAACACTGACGAGGGAGCTGCCTGGAGATCGATCCAGCGGTCGAGCGGTTCGTCGAGCGCACTCGTGGTCGGACGGTTCAAGATCAGGCCGATCGCGCCATCATCGTGGTGTTCGAGGACGTAGATGACCGATCGGTCGAAATTCGGGTCGTCGAGCGGCGGGGTCGCGACGAGAAGGCGCCCTTTCGTTTGCGGCGACATCACGAACACGTCATCAGTTTGCCGTCTTCGATGCACGTGTCGTCGGTGCCGCCGAGAATTCCTACGAACCATCCTTGAATGATCATGCATCGGTGCGTATGATCATGCAGCTATGACTGAGCCATCACTCCGCGTGGGAATCGTGGGCGCCTCTGGGTACACAGGCGCTGAGCTCCTGCGGCTCGTTGCCGCGCACCCGAATCTCGAATTGGTCGTCGCAACCGGCGACTCCATGGCGGGCCGACGTGCGGCGGACCTGTACCCGTCGCTTGCCACGGCCTACCCCGATCTGGTCTTCGCTCCATTCGATCCAGCGGCGATCGCGGGCCTCGATCTCGTCGTCCTCGGCCTCCCACACGAAGCTTCGATGGAGCTCGCGCCGCAGCTGATCGGCAAGGTGGGCTGCATCGTCGACCTGTCTGCCGCCTTCCGGCTGAACGACCCGTCCCTGTATCCCACCTACTACGGCTTCGAGCACACGCAACTCGAACTGCTCGCCGAAGCAGTCTTCGGGCTTCCCGAGCTGCATCGCGAAGAACTGCGTGGGGCTCGTCTCATCGCCACGCCGGGCTGTCATGTCACGGCGGCCACGCTCGCGCTGCAACCGCTCGTCGCCGCCGGCCTCGTCGAAACCACTGGTCTGGTCGCCAACTCGCTCACCGGAATCACCGGCGCGGGCCGAACGCCGAGCGAGGTGTCGATGTTCACGAGCATCGACTCCAACGCTCGGGCCTACGGCTTGCTCTCGCATCGGCACACTCCGGAGATGGAGCAGGAGATCGGTGCTGAGGTGATCTTCACGCCGCACCACGTTCCGATGAGTCGCGGCATCTTGGCGACCTGTTATGCCCGCCCGACCGCAGCAGCGAACGCAGGGTCGGTCGCCGCAGCGATGGCGGCATTTGCTGAGAACGAGCCGTTCGTCACCGTGGTCGAGGGCCCGCCGGAAACGAAGTCGGTCTTGGGGTCGAACGTCGCGCAGGTCGGGGTGCGCTTTGACCCGCGCACTCAGACGGTGATCTCCATGTGTGCGATCGACAACCTCGCCAAAGGTGCCTCCGGTGGTGCCATGCAGGCAGCCAACGTCGCGCTCGGGCTCGACGAAACCGCTGGCCTGTCGACGATCGGACTCGCACCATGAGCGTGCTCGACGTTGCTGGGCAACGCGCGGAAACCCTCGTCGAGGCACTGCCGTACATCCGTCGCTTCGCCGGCAAGACCATCGTCGTCAAGTACGGCGGCAACGCGCTTGCCGGAACATCGAGCCACGATGCGCTCGCGTTGTTCGCCGAAGACATCGTGATGATGCGCTTGGTCGGGATGCGTCCGGTCGTGGTTCACGGCGGCGGCCCCCAGATCTCCGAGTTGATGGCGAAGCTCGGCAAGGAAACCGAATTCGTCGATGGATTGCGCGTCACCGACGCCGAGACCGTCGACATTGCTCGCATGGTCTTGAAAGGCCAGGTCAATCCTCAGATCGTGGCGTCGATCAACGTGCACGGAAACTACGCAGTCGGCGTGTCGGGTGTCGACGGAGGCCTGATCCGGGCGAAGGCTCACGATCCGCGCCTCGGGTTCGTGGGTGAGGTGACCGCCATCAACGCCGACGTGATCGAGGGCTTACTCGACAACGAGTTCATTCCGGTCGTGGCCACCATCGGGAGTGACGAGACCGGTCAGGCGTTCAACATCAATGCCGACACGGTCGCCGGTGCGATCGCCGAAGCGCTGCACGCTGAGAAGCTCATCTATCTCACCGACATCGAAGGCCTTCGCTCCGATCTCCAGGATGCGGCCAGCTTGATCCGACAGGCGACGGTCGGGCACCTCGATCAGCTGATCGCCGACGGCATCATCGCCGGCGGCATGATCCCGAAGGTGGCGAGCTGTCAGCAAGCGGTTCGCAGTGGTGTCGCCCGTGCACACATTCTCGACGGCAGGATCGCACATGTGCTGCTGCTCGAACTTTTCACCGACGACGGCATCGGCACCATGGTGGTGCCCGATCCCGTCTCCGACTCAGGAGTAACTCAATGACATCCGGCGACGTACACGGTTTCGGTCATGCGCCGATGAACCACTGCCCGTTCATGCCTGTATTCGGCCCGCCAGCGATCATGTTCGATCGCGGTCGTGGCACCGAACTGTGGGACTCGGACGGCAAGCGATACCTCGACTTCCTGACCGGGCTCGCCGTGGTCTCGATCGGGCATGCCAACCCGACGGTCGCCGAAGCCGTCGGTGACCAGGCAGAGCGTCTCCTCCATGTGTCGAACTTCTTCGCCAATCCGGTGGCGACCGAAGCTGCGGTCAAGATCAACGGGTTGCTGAAGGCCGCAACCGGGCGCAGCGGACAGGTGTTCTTCACCAACTCGGGCGCCGAGTCAAACGAATGTGCCATCAAGCTGGCCCGCAAACACGGTGGACGTGGCCGACACAACATCGTCTCGACGCTCGGCAGCTTCCACGGACGTACGTTGGCGACGCTGGCCGCCACCGGCCAGCCGGCGAAGCACGAACCGTTCCAGCCGATGCCCGAAGGTTTCCGCCACGTCGCACTCGGCGACATCGACGCGATGCGTGCCGCGGTCGACGGAACGGTCGCTGCGGTGCTCATCGAGCCGATCCAAGGTGAAGGTGGCGTGCACCCGGCTTCGCATCAGTACTTGCATGACATTCGCCAGATTTGCGACGACGCGGGAGCGCTCCTCATTCTCGATGAGATCCAAACGGGTTTCGCACGCAC
Source organism: uncultured Ilumatobacter sp. (assembly GCA_938049325.1). Classification (GTDB taxonomy): domain Bacteria; phylum Actinomycetota; class Acidimicrobiia; order Acidimicrobiales; family Ilumatobacteraceae; genus Ilumatobacter_A. Next base: position 5,301 of record CALICC010000088.1, read on the forward strand.
CGGCGAATGGTTCGGATTCGAACACGCCGGTATCTCGCCCGACGTGGTCACGATGGCCAAGGCCATGGGCAACGGGATGCCCGTAGGTGCGTGCTGGGCCCGCACCGACGTCGCATCGGTTTTCGAGCCGGGCGATCACGGCAGCACATACTCCGGCACGGCGATCGCGTGCGCTGCGGTCAACGCAACACTCGACGAGATGGAGCGCATCGATGCCCCGCGTCGCGCGACCGAGCAAGGGCACAAGCTGGCCCGCTCGTTGCAGTCCGTCGCCGGGGTGACGTCGATTCGAGGGCGCGGGCTGATGCTCGGCGTCGAACTGGCAGAAGGTCTCGATGCGAAGCAGGCCTACCTCGATCTGCTCGATGCAGGGCTGATCGTCAACGCCGTCGACCCATCGACGATCCGATTGCTCCCGCCGCTCACCGTGTCGGACGACGAAATCGACGAAGCGGTCTCGATGATCGCCAACGCGCTCGAGCAGCAGGGGGGCGAGGCGTGATGCGACACCTCCTGGATGTCACCGACTTCTCTGCCGACGAGATCCGCGAGATCCTGCGGCTCGCCGAGGAGCCGATCGCATCGCTCGGCCGCCCACTCGAAGGTCAGGGTGCGTCATTGATCTTCGAAAAGCCGTCGAACCGCACACGCCACTCGATGGAAATGGCCGTCGTGCAGCTCGGAGGTCACCCGGTGTACACCCGCGGCGAGGAAGTCGGGTTCGACACTCGCGAACCGGTCGAAGACATCGCTCGCATCATGGCGGGCTACCACGGTGTGATCGCCGCCCGCGTGTTCGAACACTCGACGGTGACGCGATCTGCAGCGGCGATGGACGCCGACGGGACCGGTGTTCCGATCGTCAACATGTTGTCCGACAAGTCTCATCCTCTCCAAGCATTTGCCGATGCACTCACCATGCGCCAGCAGATGGGAGAACTCGCCGGCAAGACGGTCGCCTACGTGGGGGACTACGCAAACGTCGCGCGCTCGCTCGCAGAGATCTCGTTGCTGCTCGGGATGCGAGTTCGACTCGCCTGCCCGGATGGATTCGACGCGTCCACCGCCGAGATCGAACGCCTGTCGCAGTTCGGCGACATCGCGCAGTCCACTCGGCCGGGCGACGCGGTGAAGGGCGCCGATGTCGTGCACACCGACACGTGGGTCTCGATGGGGCAGGAGGCGGACAAGGAGAGTCGTCGACGCGCGTTCGAGGGATACACGGTCGACGAGACGATGATGAGCGACGCGGCGGACGGGGCGATCTTCATGCACTGCCTGCCCGCCTACCGCGGGTTCGAAGTGTCGGCCGAAGTGATTGACGGGCCGCGTTCAGCGGTACTCGCACAAGGGCATAACCGCCTTCACGCCGCACGCGGGGCGATGGCATTCATTCTCCAGGAGGTGACGTCATGACGACCAAGGTGCAACGCCAGGCGACCATCGCCAGGCTCGTCAGCGATCACGAGGTGACCAGCCAACCCGAGTTGATCGAGTTGCTGGCAACCGAAGGAATCGAAGCGACGCAGGCGACGGTGTCGCGAGATCTCGACGACATCGGTGCGGTGAAGGTGCGTGTCGCAAGCGGCAACACCGTGTACGCGATTCCTGAGTTCGCACCCGATCGACTCGCTCCGCTCGACCAACTTCGCCGGGTGATGGGGGAGTGGGTGGCCGACGTGTCGTCGTCGGGCAACCTCGTCGTACTCCGTACCCCTCCTGGGTGCGCGCACGTGGTGGCGTCAGCGCTCGACAGGAGCCGCGTCGATGGCATGCTCGGCACCGTGGCAGGCGACGACACACTGCTGTGTATCGCAACCGACACCGACGGCACGACATTGGCCAATGACCTCCGCAAGCTTGCCGGAATCGACTGACAGGACGGACACATGGATCTCGATGACAAGAACGAATTCGCTCGCGATGGCGAGCTTCCCGCGCAGGCAAAGACGCTGTGGCACGGCCGGTTCACCGGCGGACCGTCCGAGTCGCTCCTCGCGTACACGGTCAGTCTCCCGTATGACCAGCGAATGTGGCGCGACGACATCGCGGGGTCGAAGGCGCACGTGCGCGGGCTCGAGCGAGTCGGTCTGCTCACCGCCGAGGAACGCGACAGCGTGCTCACCGCGCTCGACCAAGTTGCCGAGGAAATGGACAGCAGCTCGTTCGTCTTCGTCGACAGCGACGAGGACATCCACACGGCGATCGAGCGGCGCGTCACCGAACTCGCAGGTCCGGCGGGTGGCAAGCTTCACACTGCTCGAAGCCGTAACGACCAGGTGGCGACCGACCTTCGGCTGTGGTGTAAGCGAGAGTTGCGCGATGTGGCGATCCGACTCGTCGAGATGCAAGAAGCGTTGTTGGAACAGGCGCTCGAGGCCGGCGATGCCTACCTGCCTGGGTACACACACTTGCAGCGAGCCCAGCCGGTTCTGCTGTCGCACCACCTGATGGCCCACGGCTGGGCGCTGGGACGCGACGTCAGCCGATTGATCGACACGGTGCGTCGCCTCGACGTCTCGCCGCTCGGAGCGGGAGCCTTGGCGGGGTCCTCGCTGCCGATCGATCCGGTGGGCAACGCCACTGATCTCGGGTTCGCGAAGGCGTTCGACAACAGCCTCGACGCGGTGAGCGACCGTGACTTCGTCGCCGAGGCGGTGTTCGACCTTGCGCTCATCGGGATTCATCTCTCCCGAATCGGTGAAGAGTGGGTGTTGTGGACATCGGGCGAGTTCGGATTCGCCCGCCTCGATGACGGCTACGCCACCGGCTCGTCGATGTTGCCGCAGAAGAAGAACCCTGACATCGCGGAACTGGCTCGCGGGAAGAGCGGTCGGTTGATCGGCAACCTCACTGGCTTGCTCGCCACCTTGAAGGGGTTGCCGATGGCGTACAACCGTGACCTGCAGGAAGACAAAGAGCCGTTGTTCGACTCGGTCGAGCAGGTCACACTTGCCGTCGCGGCGCTGACGGGAATGATCGCAACGGCCACCTTCAACGTCGAGGCCATGCAGGCAGCGGCCGACGAAGAGACGATGGCGGCGACGGATCTCGCCGAATACCTGGTTCGGCACGGGATGCCCTTCCGTGACGCGCACGCGGTCGTTGGAGCGCATGTGCAGACCTGTCTCGCTGGTGGCGGCGCGTTGGCCGACCTCGTCGCAGCCGACGCACGTCTCGGACCCGACGCCGCTGCTCTGGTTCAGCCCGGTGTCGGCGTGCAGATGCGGACCTCACGTGGCGCGGCGGGACCGGACGCTCGTGACGAGCAAGTCGAGTCGTATCGCGCGATGTTGAGCGACGAGATGCACGTCATCCGCGACCTTGCGTCGTTCGGCTAGATACAGCTGGATGGCGGTGCGTCTGACACCTGGCTGAACAACGCTGCTGGCCTACGGTGCAGCGTATGAAGGATTTTGCAGGAAAGATCGCCGTCATCACCGGTGGAGGCACCGGCATGGGTCGCCAACTCGCGGTGCAACTCGCCGCAGCTGGGGCGCACGTCTCGATGTGCGATCTTTCCGAAGAGAACATGGCCGAAACCGCGACCCTCGCTCGTGCGGCGGCGCCGGCGTCCGACATGCGCATCAGCACGCATACATGCGACGTGAGTGACGAAGCAGCCATGCTCGTCTTTCGCGATGAAGTACTCACGGCGCACGGAACCGAACACATCAACCTGCTGTTTAACAACGCAGGGCTGAGCGGTGGCGGCTCGTTGTTCACCGACGCCCGCGACTCATGGGACCGATGCTTCAACGTCTGTTTCGGTGGGGTGCGGTGGGGAACCTTGGCGTTTCTCGACGCATTGGTGGCGTCCGACGACGGTCACATCGTCAACACTTCGAGCGTGAACGGGTTCTGGGCATCGATCGGTGCCGATCGACCGCACACCGCCTACTCGGCAGCGAAGTTCGCGGTCAAGGGTTTCACCGAGGCGCTGATCACCGATCTCGCCGTGAACGCACCGCATGTGAAGGCCTCGGTGGTCATGCCGGGCCATATCGGTACGAACATCGTCCAGAGTTCGACCAAGTACGGCGCACAGACGTTCACCGCCGAAGAACTGGAGCTGGCCGAGCTGGCCGATCAGATGTTCCACGACATGGCGCCGATGACGGCGGCCGAAGCGGCGACGGTCATCCTCGACGGCGTCCGGGCAGATCGGTGGAGAATTCTGGTCGGTGACGACGCGCATGCGCTCGATTCCGCTGTGCGGGCCAACCCGGAAGCTGCCTATGAGCCCGGTTTCGGCGAAATGTTGTTCGCCGAGCTGCGCGGCGCCGCCGAGGCCCTCGAGGGCGACACCTGATTCGACCTCAAGCTTGCGCTCGTTGGCGCCGATGACTATTTCGTGATGACAGACACGCTCACGGAGACGACGGACGCACTCGCGACATCGGATTCGATTCGCGATCTGCTCTCGTATGTCGACGTTTCTCTCGAGTGGGAAGACGTTGTCGGTGTCGTGGTCGGATCGCTGTCTGGTGACGCCGAAGTCGTCGAAGGCGACGACGCTGCGCAGTTCGGACACTTCGCCAGCGGCATCAAGGTCACCCTGGAAAACGATGTGCTGCTGCTGTCCTCGTCCTATTCGCTCCTCGGCGGTGACGCGAGCATCGTTGCCGAACAGATGCGCGAGGTGACCATGGCGCTCGAAATGGCAACGGCACGTGTCGCAGTGGCAGTTCGCTTCGACCAACCAGAACTCGCCGCCGGTGACATTGCAGGTCGCCAACGAGTTCACGGCTACGCGTTCTTTCCCGAATCCGATGCACGCGCCCATGGCGGCGAACGCACAATGGAGTTGCACGCGAGCTTGCTCGAGGCCTTCGACCAGAACGCCGCACGCCGGAACCCCTAGCGAAGTTCTACTCTCACCGCCACTGGATCCAGTATCCGTGGGGGTGCGCTGTGCCGAAATGCTGAACGTGGCGCTGGCCATTGCGCCAACTCGTTGATGTCAACGCTGTCGTGTGCTCGCTGGCCAGATCTTCGGCGTGATCCAAGGCCGGCGTCTGAGCCGGTGACTCCGCAAACACCCACGTGACGTCGCGCTCGCGTCCCACGCGGTCGACGGCAGCGACAAAGGCTTCCTGGCGTTCGACTTCGAGGTAGTTCAGTACCCACGACGTCGTGATGACCGGGTGGGCGTCGTCGTCATCGGTGAGTTCCACCATGGTGTCGAGATCGTCGACGGCGTCGCCAGAGCGAACGTCGGGCGGATGGGTTTGGGCGATCTCGAGTGCGTTCGTCAATCGCTCGAACCGGTCGGCCTGATCTGGCCAGCAGCACGCTGTCAACCAGCGCGCCTCGGTTGGATCCGCAGCCGCGATCGGTGTCGCATCGAGGCCGCGGGCAGCGCGAATGGTCGGAAGCGCGACGGGTGCGGTCCGGGTGCCGCGCGTCGTGCAGTCGATCACGAGATCCGATGTGCCGAGCAGCGGGCCGTCGTCGTAGCGGTAGCTGTAGTGGGAGATGAGTGTCGTGAGCCCGGCGCTCGCGCCGATGTCGATGTGGCTGAGCGGACCGACGGTGCGTTGAATTTCGTCGAAGATGGGAACGAAGAGAGCGCATCGGCCGACTTCGTTGGTCTGCACCGATCGGGTGGCGAGCAGTTCGAGGACCGCCGGCGACCGTTCGTGCACGAAGGCGGCCAAGGTCTCGGCCAATGCAGGATCGTCGGGAGCGCGGTGCTCGATCGTGAGATTGGGGTACCAGGCGGCCAGCGGATGTTGTGGTTCGTCGAGGAGCAAGAAGTGGATCGCGGCGAGCAGCAGTACCGGCATCTGCTGGTTCGGTGGTGCGTGACCGAGCAAGCTCGACAACGACCGATCTTGCGCGATCGATGCGCAGAGGGCGGAGTTGAGTGGAGCTCGCGGGAGCGCAGTGCGCGCTTGGGCACGGAATCGCTCGATCAGCTCCGAATCGTTCCACGGGTCGCGCACGCCTCGACAGTAACGTCGTCGACATATGGCTCTCGTCGACAACGACCTCATTGCTGATCTCGAGGCGCGTGGCCTCATTCACGACTCCACCGATCGCGAGCAGCTCCGCAAAGACGTCGCAGCGGGCCCCGTCGGTATCTACTACGGCTGTGATCCGACCGCAGACAGCCTGCACGTCGGCAACCTCATCGGCTTGGTCATGTTGCGCCGCTTCCAAGACGCCGGCCACCGCGCGATCGCGCTTGCTGGGGGAGCAACCGGCATGGTGGGGGACCCCGGTGGCCGATCGGAGGAACGCAACTTGCTCGACGAGGCGACGCTCACGCACAACGTGGCAGCGATCAAGGAGCAGCTCGGCCGCATCGTCGACCTGACTGATTCCGAGCGCGGGATGTTGGTCGACAACCGCGAGTGGACACAGGACATCTCGATCCTCGACTTCCTTCGCGACGTCGGCAAGCACGTCACCGTGAACCAGATGTTGGCTCGCGAAAGCGTGAAGGTGCGGATCGAATCCGAGCACGGCATCAGCTTCACCGAGTTCAGCTACATGCTGTTGCAGGCCAACGACTACCTCTGGTTGCACGACCATCTCGGCTGTTCGATTCAAATCGGCGGCTCTGATCAGTGGGGCAACATCATTTCTGGAGTCGACCTGATCCGACGCAAGCGACAGACGGCGGTCCATGCGTTGGCATGGCCGCTGCTCACCGCATCCGATGGAACCAAGCTCGGCAAGACAACGGGAGCACGCGTTTGGCTCGATGCCGACAAGACGAGTCCATATGCGCTGCGCCAGCACTGGATGCAGACCGCCGACGCAGATGTCCGGTCGCAATTGCTGACGTTTTCGCTCCGCCCGGTCGACGAGCTCGAGCGCATCGTCACAGAGCACGAAGCTGCGCCGCACCTTCGTGCTGCCCAGCGCGTCTTGGCCGACGACGTGGTCGAACTCGTTCACGGCACAGAAGCCGCCGCCGGCGCCGCCGAGGCGGCCGAACTGCTCTTCGCGAAGGACCCGACGGGGGCGTCAGAGCGGGCCTTCATGACATTGGCCGCGGAGATCCCGTTCAGCCGGGTCAGCGCCGCCGATCTGGGCGACACGGTCGAGGTCCTGGCATCGACAGATTTGGCGACTTCTAAAGGTGACGCGCGTCGCAGCATCGACCAAGGATCGGTGTCCGTGAATGGGGCCAAGATCGGGGCAAAAGACCAGCTCAGCGACCAGATCCGACTACACGACCGGTACCTGCTCCTCCGCAAGGGCAAGAAGTCGCATCACCTGCTTGAAGTTTTCTTCTGAGACGGGGTTGTGCGACAGGGTTGGGAGCGTTAGCTTAGTTTCTCGCTTCACGGAGCCCACGGGCCCCGGAAAAGCGAGAGGAATCAACGCCTCACCGAGCGAACGCACGGTGCAGAGCGCATTCCAGCTTCGGCTCCTTGAAAACGGAAGAGAAGACAGAACGCCAGTGCGGGCAGTCCGGTCGGCACCCCTCGGGGTGCTGCGAGAAACTGTCTGTCAATTTCGCTGTCGGCATCCCGCCGGCAGCAACATGGTTATTCGCTGTCGGCCTCACAGCTGGCAGCGTCACGGTTAACTGGGCATCGACCAAACATCGATGTCCTATCACAGCTGGACATTCCACACATACGGACATTCCATCCGGTGGAGTGCTCATCTGACACTCGTTGCTGACTCGAGCGCTCGCTTCGGCGGGTCACGAGAGATCAGCCACGTTTTTGTTGGAGAGTTTGATCCTGGCTCAGGATGAACGCTGGCGGCGTGCTTAACACATGCAAGTCGAACGAAGTCCATGGAGCTTGCTCCGGAAGACTTAGTGGCGAACGGGTGCGTAACACGTGAGAAACCTGCCCCGGACTTTGGGATAACAGTTGGAAACGACTGCTAATACCGAATATCACC
>CALICC010000089.1 GCA_938049325.1 uncultured Ilumatobacter sp.
ACGAGCCCACGCCCGATCGCAGCATCGCCGCACGCGCCGAGGCGGCGGGCATCGAACCCATCGAGGAGCTCTATGAACGGCTTCGCGATCGCAATGGCGAGGCGCTGATGATGATGCCGTTCCTCGGCTATGCCCACGGCAACGGTGATGCGCTCCACGACATGCTCACGCACCCCGCCGCGGTGTTGGGCCTCGCCGACGGCGGCGCGCACGCCAACTTCATCTGTGACGCGTCGACCCCCACGTGGATGCTCACGCACTGGGCCCGCGACCGGACGCGAGGCGCCACACTGCCGCTGGTCGACGTGGTCAAGAAGATGACCGCCGACACCGCTGCGTTGTTCGACCTCACCGATCGCGGCGTGCTCGAAGTCGGCAAGCGGGCCGACGCGAACGTCATCGACTACGAGCATCTCAACCTGCGCGAACCGCGACTCGTCGACGACCTGCCGGCTGGCGGCACGCGGCTACTGCAAGCCGCCGAGGGCTACGTGGCCACCGTCGTTCGAGGGGTCATCACTCGCGAGCACGATGCATTCACCGGCGAACGACCGGGCCGCCTCGTTCGGTCCTGAAGGAGAACGAAGATGGCACGCCGCGATGACGATCTTCCGCTCCGATTCCACCCGCTGTCGAACGGCGAATACGCGCCGTTGCCAACTTCGCCGGTGGTCAAGGAGGCAATTCGTCGCACGCTCGACGTGGCCGACACCAACGCTCGGCGCCTCGGAATCAGTCGGCGCAAGTTCTTGTCGAGCGCGTCGGGGATGGCCGCAACGCTCACTGCACTGAGCGCGTGTAGCAGCGAGCAGCAGGCTGCGAACACCACGCCGTCGAGCGCCGGCTCGACCAGCACCACATCGACCACAGCAGCCGAATCGATACCGGTCGGAACCGGAGGAACGTTCGACCTGCCACCCGAGTCGACGATCGACACCGAGGCCGCCACGTCGGTCCTCGCGGGCGAACCGAACGATCTCGTCGTCGATGTGCAGACACACTTCCTCGACCTGCCGGCGGACGCGACGGCGAGTTTCGCCAGCATCTTCCCGCAGGCGAGCTGCGGCGGCACCCTCGCCGAGTGCTTCGGCACCGACGCGTGGCTCGACCTCGTGCTCGGTGGGTCCGACACGACTGTCGCGGTGCTGTCGGCGGTCCCCGTGCTCGCCAATCCCGATCCGTTCAGCGAAGCGGTCATGGAGGCTGGCCGTCGCCAAGCCGCCGAGGCCGGCTGTTCCGATCGAGTGCTGATCCAAGGCCACGCGACCCCGACGCTGGGCACGCTCGACGAAGCCCTCGACGCGATGTCGGCAACGGCCGAAGAGTTCGACATCGCCGCGTGGAAGGCGTACACGCACGAAGGTCCGACGTGGCGACTCGACGACGAGGTCGGCAACGCGTTCATCGGTCGAGCGCGCGACCTCGGCCAGTCGATCATCTGCGTGCACAAGGGCTTCGGCCCGGCTGCCGCGTCGCCTGTCGATGTCGGACCTGCGGCTGCAGCGAACCCCGACATGGCGCTGTGCATCTACCACTCCGGGTTCGAGTCAGCCGTGACGGAAGGTCCGTACCCAGGCCAGCAAGCCGGCGCCCAAGCAGGCGGCGTCGATCGCCTCATCGCGTCGATCGAAGGAGCCGGAATCGAAGCCGGCGCGAACGTGTACGCCGAACTCGGCTCCACCTGGTGGAATCTGATTCAACGTCCCGATGAAGCCGCGCATGTGATCGGCAAGCTGCTGGTCGCCGTGGGCGAGGACAACATTCTGTGGGGCACCGACTCGATCTGGTACGGCTCGCCGCAAGCGCAGATCGAAGCGTTCCGTGCGTTCCAGATCACGCCCGAGTTCCAAGACCGGTTCGGCTACCCGGCGCTGACCGACGAGATCAAGGCGAAGATCCTCGGCCGGAATGCGGCGTCGCTCTACGGGATCGATCCGACCATCGTCGCGTGCCAGCCGTCGCCCGACGAGCGCGCCTCGATGCGTGTCGAACTCGATCGCACCGGAGCAAGCAGGTTGCACGGTCCCACGACGCGGCGCGAGGCGCTCGCCGTGTTCGAGGCCGATCACCCGTGGTTCTTCCGCGACTGACCTGGGCAGGCCGCGCGGCGCCGCACCTAGGCGGCAACGACGCGGTAGATCTCGCCGAACCAGCTGCTGACGAACAACTCGCCGTCGGCGCCCTCACGCACGCTGCTGATCCCTGGCACGCTCCACGCGAGGATCAGTTCTTCACCCGTCGTCGAGTCGAAGACCCACACCGAGCCTCCACAGAAGTCGGCGAACACGTAGCCCGACCACAGCTCGGGGATCGCGTCGCCGCGGTAGACAGCGCCACCTGAGATCGCACACCGACCGTCTCCGCGCCCGTACTCGAAAACCGGCTCGACCGGGTCCGCGAACACTGGGTCGACGTCGTCGTTTCGGCGCTCGGATCCCTCGAACCCGCTCCACCCGAAGTCGACTGCCCACCCGGCGGGTCGACCGTCTGCTGGCATCACGACGCTGATCTCTTCGCGCGCTTCGCTACCGACATCGGCGACCCACAGCGCACCCGACGCGGCATCGATGTCGATCTTCCACGGATTGCGCAACCCCCAGGCGAACACCTCGGGCGCACCGTCGACCGTTCGACCGTTGGAGGCCGTCAACGGGCCGCCAGCGAACGGGTTGTCGGCTGGTATCTCGTACGGCTCGGGCCGGTCGGGCGTGGGGCGGACGCGCAGGATCGAGCCGCGCAATGTCGTCGGGTCGTCCGCGAATCGGTGTGGGTCGTCCTCGAGCACTTCGCCGCCGCTGGTTCGGTCGAACGCGTCGCCATCGCCGATCGTGATCAGCAGCGTTCCGTCGTCGGCCAACAGCAGGTCGCCCGCGTTGTGATGGATCCCCGGCGGATCACCGAGTTCGAACAGCACGCGTTCGGAGGTCATGTCGATCATGCCGTCGTCGCCGACAGCAACTTCCGACACCGTCGTGGTGCCGTCGGGCAACGTGTAGTGCAGCCAGGCGAACCGGCCGTCGGCAGCGAACTCGAAGCCGGTGAGCCCTTGTTCGTCGCGGTGACCGACGAGGCGCTCGGC
>CALICC010000090.1 GCA_938049325.1 uncultured Ilumatobacter sp.
GGTGTCGACCGGCGGAAAGTGCGTGAGCACCCGCGTGCCGTCGAGTCCTTCCCACCAGAACGTGTGATGCGGGAACCGGTTCTGTTTGTTCCACGACAGCTTCTGCGTGATGAACCGGTTCATGCCACCGGCGGCGAAGAGTTGTGGCAGTCCGGCTGGATACCCGAACACGTCGGGAATCCAGACTTCGTCACACGGCGAGCCGAACTTCTCGGTGAAGTAGCGCTGGCCGAGCACGATCTGGCGGGCCAGGCTCTCACCTGACGGCAGATTCATGTCGGCCTCGACCCACATGCCACCGACCGGGACCCATTGGCCGCGTTCGGCAGCCGCTTGCATCTTCGCGAACAGGTCGGAGTGCCGCTCTTCGATCCACGCGTACTGCTGGGCCTGCGAACAACTGAACCGGTAGGCCGGATCGTCATCCATCAACGCGACCGCGGACGCGAACGTCCGCGTGCACTTGCGGATCGTTTCGCGAATCGGCCAGAGCCATGCGGTGTCGATGTGCGCGTGGCCGGTTGCGATGACGCGGTGGCGGCGGTCTCCCTTGACGGACTCCCTCGGTGCGAGGTGTGCGCTGAGCTCGCGGCGTCCACGGGCGGTGTCGGGCACCGCGTCGAGCGCAGCGACGATCGAACGTCGGAGCTTCGCGCGTCGGGGGTCGGTGAGCTCGAGCGAACGCATGGTGCCGTCGGCGACGTCGAGGTCGTGCACGAATGCATCGGTGTCGACGTCGACCAGTACGAGATCGGCGGTGCGGAACCGGTAGATCGGATCGGCGGAGGCGGTTTCGGGCAAGCCTTGTGCTGACGGAGCGAATTGAGGAAAGGTCGGATTCGACGCGGCTTCGACGAGCAGGTCGATCATGCCCGACGATGCGTCGACGACGTAGTTCGTGCGCCGCGGATGGATGCCCTGCAGCGGTCGATACGTGCCGTCGTCGCGGCGTTCTACGACGAGTCCCTCGGCCTGGAATCCGGCCGGCGACCGGTTGAAGCCGAGGTCGATCACCGCCTCGATCCGTGAGCCGGATCGATCGGCCCAGCCGTCGGGAATCACCGCGGTGAAGCGGAACCACGTGGTCGCCCACGGCGCTCCCCACTCGGAGCCGGCAACAAACGGCTGGAGCTCATCAGGCGAGGGACCGGCTTCGATCGTCAGCGCGATGCGGTCGACGTGGACGAGCGGAAGCACTCGTTCCCACAGCTCGCGATCGATCCGACGCTCGGCGAGCTCGCGGTCGTCATGCACACACGCGACCGTAGCGCTCACGTGCACAGGAGCTACGGCCAGCTGACGTCGCGCAACTACGGTGCCAAACATGAGCGATGCACCACCCCCACCGTTCCAGCCCGGCGCAACGCCTCCCCCACCCGGCCAGCAACCTCCGCCTCCGGGAGCGCCGCCGCCCAGTTACCCACCGCAGCCCGGGCACCCGCCGCAGCCGGGGTATCCGCAGCAGCCGGGCTACGCGCCACAACCCGGTTACCCGCAGCAGGGGTTCGGCGGTGCACCGCACGCACCCGTTCCCGCCAAGAAGAAGAGCCGCTGGTGGATCTGGGTCCTCGCGGTCTTGTTCGTGCTCGCGCTCTTGATGGGCGGCTGCGGCTTCTTGATTTATCGCGCCGTGTCAGGTCCGATCGACGCAGCCAACGACATGCTCGAACAGCTCGCCGACGGCGACATCGAGGAGGCGAAAGACAGGCTCGACTTCGACTGCTTCGGCAACGAAGGACTCGATGAGTTCGAGGCGTTCTTCACCGCCAACCCGGTCGTGAGCTACGACCTCACCAGCTCATCGAACACCAATGGGGCCGGTCGAGCATCGGGCACGGTCACGCTGCAAGACGGCGAGGGCGCCCGAAGCGCTGCGTTCAGCCTCACCAACGACGACGGCTGGAAGGTCTGCGGCATCGACATCGACGAGCCCTAGGCACGCCGGCGATCAGCGGGCGATGACCGATGCGGCTTCGAGGCCCTTTTTGCCCTCACGGACCTCGTAGCTCACCCGCTCGTTCTCTTCGAGCGTCTTGAAGCCTTCGGTCGCGATGTTGGAGAAGTGCACGAACAAGTCGTCGCCACCACCGTCACGAGTGATGAACCCATACCCGCGACCCGGATTGAAGAACTTGACGGTGCCGAGTTCATGGCCGCTGGGTACCGGAGCGTTGCTCTCGGGCGCAGCTTTGCGCTGCTGAGCCGGCTGGCGTTCCTTCGCCGACTTCTTGGGTGACTTCTTGGACGAGCCGCTGGACGGCGAGGCGGTGTCCGTGCGCACGGCGGTCTGCTCGTGGCGAACGATCTCTGCGGTGATGTCACCATCGCCATGGAGGTCGCCGAGGAGCATCTGCACTTCGAGCTCGTCGTAGTCGGGCCGGGTCACGTCGACCTGGATCCCGACGTCGCGCTGCAGCTTCTTCACGTCCTTCGACGTACCCGGCTCACAGAACGACACCACGACGCCCGTCGCACCAGCGCGAGCCGTGCGGCCCGAGCGGTGGTGGTAGGTCGCGCCGTCTGCAGGCGGGTCGTAGTGGATGACGGCGAGCACACCGTTGACGTGAATGCCGCGAGCGGCAACGTCGGTGGCGATGAGGGCCGAGGCCTTGCCTTGTTTGAAGGCGTCGAGCGCACGGTCGCGCTGATTCTGGCTCCGGCCGCCGTGAATCGGCTGTGCGGTGACGCCGAGCTTGCCGAGTTGTTTGGCGAGGCGATCGGCGCCGTGACGCGTGCGGGTGAAGACGATCGTCGGTCCACTGCGGTCGATGACGGCGGCAGTGTGCTGGTTCCGGTCGGTTCGGTCGGTCTCCCAGAAGATGTGATGCGCTGCGTGAATGTCGGGACCCTTGGGCCCGACTTCGTGACGCACCGGATCGTGCTGGAAGTCCTTGATCAACTTCGCAACCGGGCCGTCGAGCGTGGCCGAGAACAGCAGCACCTGGCGGTCAGGCGAGGTGGCCCCGACGATGCGGCGCACCGCTGGGAGGAATCCCATGTCGGCCATCTGATCGGCCTCGTCGACCACGATGGTGGTGACGTCGCGCAAGTTGATCGCGCCCATCTGCATCAGGTCTTCGAGACGACCCGGGCAGGCAACGACGAGTTCGGTGCCTTTGTTGAGTGCGTTCTTCTGGTTGCCGTAGCCGACGCCGCCGTAGATCGACGTGGCCCACATGCGGCGCGCCTGCGTGAACGGGGTGAGTTCGGACATGATCTGCTCAGCGAGTTCACGCGTCGGAGCGAGCACGAGTGCGACGGGGCGCTTCGGCTTGGCCTTGACGAGGCCGGCCACCACGGGCAGGCCGAAACCGAGCGTCTTGCCCGAGCCGGTGGGTGCGCGACCGGCGATGTCGCGGCCGTCGAGTGCGTCGGGGATGACGGCAGCTTGAATCGGGAACGGGCTCGGGCGGCCCGTCTTTTCGAGTTGCTTGACCATCTCGTCGGGGAGGCCGAGTTCGGCGAAGGTGATGTCAACAGGCGCGTCGAGCGCGCCGTCGGTCAAAGAGTTCATGGGGGTACTTTCGGTTCTGCTTCATACAGCGCTACGGCCGGAGCAGAGATTCCGATCAGCGCCCACCGGTCAGATCGACCAGCGAAACCCCAACCGTACCGATCATTCCAACCGTTGCGGTGTCGCCCCCGTCACGGCAACATCCGTTTCACGCCAGGCGTAAACCCACGAACGCCCGTTTCACGCCAGGCGTAAACCCACGACTTCTCCCACTTTCACACCTGCCGTGAAAACACGTTTCGGAGACGGACATTGCGATCTAGCTGGACGTATTCGAATCGCTCGTCACATTCACGCCTGGCGTGAAACCACGAGCTGTCACATTCACGCCTGGCGTGAAACCACGACTTGTCACATTCACGCCTGGCGTGAAACCACGACTTGTCACATTCACGCCTGGCGTGAAACGGATTTAGGGGTGGGTGTCGTCGGGGTGGAGCAGGTTGATCACGGGGTCGAAGTTGGGACCGCGACGCAGATGATGGCCACCGTCGGCGCTGATGCACGCACCGGTGATCCAGCTGCTCTCGGGCCCGGCGAGGAAGCGCACGAGCGACGCGATGTCGTCCGTCGTGCCGGCACGACCGAGCGGCATCTGCGCGACGTAATCATCGACGAT
>CALICC010000091.1 GCA_938049325.1 uncultured Ilumatobacter sp.
GAGGCGGCCGAGACACTCTTCGCCGAGCACGGAATCGCCGAGACATCCATCGACAGGATCGCCGAGGCCGCTGGCTATTCGCGCGGCGCGTTCTACTCGAACTTCGACGACAAGGACACCCTCGTGCTCGCCCTCATCGAGCGCCACCAAGATCGATCGATGGCCGAAACCGACGAGATCGCCGAGCTCGCTGCCGACCCCGACGACTTTCTGGCGCGGCTGTTCGCACGATCTGCAAGCCAGTCAGCAGAACGCTCGACGATCGGCATCGAGTACATCCTGTACGCGTCGCGCAATGCCGACGGTCGGCCGAAGGTGAAGGCGCTGAACGAACGCCTCCTCGCTCAGCATGAGCGACTTGCGCAGCAACAGTTCGACGATCGCGATCTCGATCTGCCAATGACCGCATCCGAGGCAGCCAAGATCCTGCTCGGACTCGACGAAGGGTTCGCGCTCCTCCGATTGATCGATCCCGACGCGTTTCCCGTCGGCATCTGGGGAGACACGGTGGCGCTCCTCAACGAGGCGTCGATCGCCCTCGCCGAGAAGCGCGCCCGCGAACGGTCGTAGCCGCATCCGCCTGGGCAGGGTCGGGCTGGTTCATGTCAGCCCTCGACGGAGCAGTGCTGCGACACTGCCAGTGATCGCTGCGCTCGCCACACCGATCACGATCACCACACCGACGTGCGCAGCGAGGTCTCGACCAGCCATCGGCTGATTGTTCTTGCACAGGATGCGACCGGCCGAATTCTGGCTGAGGATCGACCCGGCAGACCCAACGGAGAGGAGCGATCCAGAGGATCCCACGGAGAGGATCGAGCCGGCCGAGCCAATCGAGAGGATCGACCCAGCCGAACCGACCGAGGCGACCGACATCGCGGAACCGACCGACATCGCTGACGCGACCGACGACAACGAGTCGACGGAGTACGCCGAGAAGACGGAACGGAAACTGCGAAGTGACATGAGCGACCTTGTGATCGAACCTACTCGGAGCGAGAGGCGTGGCGGACCACGACTCGGCAGCCAGGGATGAACGTGCCGGTCATGTCGGCGTTCTGACTGACAGGATGGTCCGATGCTTCGACGGGCCTCCGCACTCGCCATCGCTGCGCTCCTCGGCATCGTCGGCTGCACGAGCGACGACTCCCCCGACCCGGAGGATCGGACGCCCCCGACCGCAGACACGGCCGACGACAGCAGTGGCAATGACACCGTTCCCGACGAAGCTGCTGGGTCGACGGTGGACGACGACAGCGGCTCATTCCGGATCGTGTTAGAGGTCAGCGATCAAGACACTGCAGGGGATGCGGCCGCCGGACTCGACCAGTTGCTGGACGACTACGACACCCAGGTGTCTGTGCAGGACGACGTGTTCGTCGAGGCGATCGTCAACGACGTGACCGAGGCGGAGGCCGACGCGATCGACCTGCTGATCCCCCGCTCGGTGGGAAGTCTGACGGTCCGCCCGGTGCTCAATCCGTCGGACAGCGTCGAGGGAGCCGAGTTGCTCACGACGAACGACGGCGTCGCACTCAACGTCGGTCCCGCGCAAACAACGGAGCCGATCTTCGGGCAGGCAACCGTGACGAACGAATTCGGATTCGGCCTCGATTTCGAGCTGCCCGAGGCGGGTGCCGTGGCATTCAACGCAATCGCGGAACAGTGCTTCGAGATGACGCCGACGTGCCCGACGGGCCAGCTCGCCATCATCTTCGACGGTGAAATTCTCACCGCGCCGGAGGTCAGAGCAGCGAACTTCGCGGATTCGGTGTCGGTCACGGGCCGCTTCGAGGAGGAAGAGGTCGTCCAGCTCGCTCAGACGATCAACTGGTCACTCTTGCTGTCCGGGACCGCCTCGGTCCGCACGAGCTACGAAACGAACTGACCGACCGCCCTGATCAACCGCCCTGATCGACCGGGCCTGATCGACCGGGGCCGACCGACCGAGCGATCGGTGAATGCTCAGGAACTCGACCAGCTCGGCGCTCAGCCGAGGAGCCAGCGACCGAGCCGAGCGCGGGCCGGTGCGTTCCCCGTCGGCACGATGCGGAGTTCGGCCATGCGTTGGAGCACCGACGTGGCGAACGCTTCACCGATCTGGTCGGCGTCGAGCGGCTCACCCGAATCGGTCGTCGCGAGCACCGCTTTGGCGACGTGATCGAGGTGACGGCGCGACAGCGGGTCGCCCGTCGCGCGAGCCCGGTCGCGGGCGGATCGAGTGAGTTGGTTGACCATGCCGGTCGATGGCTTGCCTGGGCCGGACCGTCGCCACGCCTCCGCGAGATGTTCATAGATGCGGCGCCACTGATCGGTCTCCATCAGCGGGAAACCGCGATCGACTCGCCGGAGTTCGCGGGCTTCGGCGGGAATCGGGTCGACTGAGGCGTCGTCGCCGGCACTGACCTCAGGCGACGACGGGCCGGCGTCGCCTGATTCGCTGTCGTCTGGGTTGGACCTGTCGACGCCGGCCACGGGTGTTGCGTCGTCGCTTGCCTCGCCGGTCGGTGACACGTCACTCGCCGACGGGTCACTCGCTCCCTCCGGAAGGAGATAGGCGTGGCGGCCGCTGCTGATCTCACCGTCAGGAACGGCGGCACGCAGGAATCGCTTGAACGTGTGGAAGCCGAACCAGTCGTCGCTGACTTCGGCGCCGAACTCGTGCTGGAGGGCCCAGGCGAGCGACGAAAGTTCGAGCGGCCGATCGAGCGACTTCCAGCGGTCACGCAAGATGTCGGCGGCATCGGCACCGGGGCCCGCCGTGAGATCGTGCACGGTCTCGTCGTCGGCGCCAGATGTTTCGGCGACGATCGCGAAGTCGATGCGGTCGAGTTCGGTGCGCAGATCTTCGGCAATGTCGTCGAGCGTGGCAAGCAGGTCGGCCATGCGCGCGCTCAGAATCTCGACGAGCGGCGGGAGTTCGCCGGCCTTGCT
>CALICC010000092.1 GCA_938049325.1 uncultured Ilumatobacter sp.
GTCGATCCCGACGGCGTCGGCGATCGACTGCGCCGTGCGAGCGTTGTCACCGGTGATCATCGCAACCGTGAGGCCGAGGCCGTGGAGCTGTTCGACCGTGGCAGCAGCGGACGCTTTGAGCGTGTCGGCCACCGCAATGACACCGCGAACCTCGCCGTCCCAGCCGGCGAACACCGCAGTTCGACCTCGGTTCTCGAGCTTCACCGCCTCGGCGTCGAGCCAGTCCGGCAACTCGAGCGACGCCTGCGCAGCCAGCTCGCGCCGACCGACCCACACCGTGGTGTCGCCGACGTCGGCACGAATGCCGTGGCCGACGATGGTGTCGAACCCGGTGACTGCGTCGAGCGAACCGTGGGCGTCGCGTGCTGCGTCGGCGATCGCCTGGCCGATCGGGTGCTCGCTGTCGGCCTCGACGGCACCTGCTTTCGCGAGCAGCTCGGCGTCGCTCGTTCCGTCGGCTGCGACGACGTCGGTGACCGACATCGCTCCTTCGGTGAGCGTGCCGGTCTTGTCGAACACGACCGTCGTGATCCGCCGGGTGCGCTCCAGCACCTCGACGGACTTGATCAGAATGCCCAGCTGGGCGCCGCGGCCGGTACCGACCATGATCGCCATCGGCGTCGCCAGGCCGAGCGCACACGGACACGCAATGATGAGCACGGCGACGGCTGCATACACACCGTCTCGAACACTGCCGCCGATGACGGTCCAGCCGAGGAAGGTGAAGAGCGCGATCGATATCACGACCGGGACGAACACTGCCGAGATCCGGTCCGCCAGGCGCTGCGCGGCCGACTTCCCGGTCTGGGCGGCTTCGACGAGCTTCACGATCTGGGCGAGCGCCGTTTCGGCGCCGATCGCCGTGGCGCGAATGGTCAGCACGCCGGACGTATTCACCGTCGCGCCAGCGACCTTGTCGCCGATGCGCTTGTCGACTGGCAGCGATTCGCCGGTCAGCATCGATTCATCGACGGCGCTGGAACCGTCGAGGACCTCACCGTCGATCGGCACCTTCTCCCCCGGCCGGATCTTGACGACATCGCCGACCTGGACGGTCTCGACAGGCACCATCATCTCCGACCCGTCGCGGATCACTCGTGCCTCTTTGGCTCCCAGTTCGACCAATGCACGCAGTGCCTTGCCGGCACGGCTCTTGGCTCGTGCCTCGAGGTAGCGGCCGAGCGTGATGAAGAACATGATCACCACTGCGGCTTCGAAGTACAGCTCCATGCCGCCGGTGAACAGTTGATACACCGAGAACGTGAACGCCGCCAGGGTGCCCATCGCAATCAGAGTGTCCATGTTCGCTGTCAGGTGGCGGGCGCGTTGGGCGGCGCCGACGAGGATCGGCCAGCCGACGTAGAACTGGACCGGGATCGCCAGGGCGAGCTGCAACCAGCGCAGCCACGTGTTCTCCATCGCGAGGTCGTGATAGAGCATCGTGGAGACCATGAACGCAGCGATCGGCGCTGCGATGATCGCCCGGCGCAGCCACAGGCCGCGCTGCTTCGCCTCGTCGGCATCGGCCTGATCGGCCCGGTCTGTGGCGCTCGACGACGAGGAATCAGGCGCTTGCGAGGAGATGTCGGTGAGGTCGTAACCCGCTTTGCCGATGACCTCGATGAGTGCTGCCGCGTCGAGCACCGCTCCCTCGTCGGGGGTGACCGTGGCTCGACCGGTCGCATAGTTGACCTCGGCATCAGCAACGCCAGGCTGCTTCGCGAGCACCTTCTGAATTCGTGCTGCGCACGAACCGCATGTCATGCCCTGGACATCGAACCGGCGCGCCTGCGTCGTGCTCGTGGAAGGACCATGCAGTGTGTAGCCGGTTCGCGCCACTGCTGCCTGCAAGACGGCGACGTCCACACCGTGATGGACCGAGAGACGTGCTCGACCTGTCGCATAGTTGACCTCGGCATCGGCGACGCCGGGTTGCTTGGCGAGTGTCTTCTGGACGCGGGCCGCGCACGACCCGCACGTCATGCCGTCGACGACGAGGTCGAGACTCGGCCTGCGATCGATGAGCTGTTCGGTCATACTCTCAACGTACGGCTTCCAGTCTGGGGCAAGGTCAAGCGACGTCGGTCACTCACCAGCAGCAACGCTGCTGGACGGCGCGGTTTCCGTGATGATCTGACAGCGATTGGCGTCGGTGCAGTCGGCCGGGTCGAGTGCGCTGGCTCGCTTGAACATCGCACCGAGTGCGACTCTGGCCGCCTGGAGTTCGATGATCTTGGCGTCGAGTTCGTCGAGATGGCGGCGAAGCAGATCGGTCGTGTGCTGACAGGTTTGGCCGCCTGCATCCTTGATCTCGAGGATCGACTTGATCTCCGAAAGAGCGAGCCCGGAGGCCTGTGCCTGCTTGATGAAATCGAGCCGCTCGATCGCCGCAGGCCCATACGTGCGGTAACCCGACGCGGTCCGCGCAGGCGCATCGAGCAACCCGATGGATTCGTAATACCGGATCGTCTTGGTGGTGACGCCACCGGTGCTGGCGAGCTGTCCGATCTGCATTCGCTCACGGTACCGAGACCGACGTCACTTGACCTTGCCCTCGGCTGGAATCTCTACGTTGATATGCGTCGTCGTGCGCCCGACAGGGACGCTGGACAACACTGAGGGGCGCCCCAAACGGGGCGCCCTTCAGTGTTGGAGTCAGCGAAGTGGAGCTCAGCCCTGGTCGCTCGGGGCCTTGCCGTTCCTCGACGAGCCGGAACCGTACGCCTTCAAGATGTACAGTCCGCCGTTGCGGTCCGAGGCGTAGACCCACGGGGAGTTGTCCTCCTTGTAGACGCCCCAGATGTCCTGGACGCCGGCGTTGGACTCCTCGAACTCCGCACCGCTCTCGTGGTAGCGGCCGACCTCGACCGGGTTGTACGGGTCGCTGATGTCGACCATCAGGAGGCCGTCGGAATACCAGGAGATGTATGCAATCCCCTTGTCGATGACGAGGTTGTGGCTCGAGTAGGTGAACTCAGCGCCCGCGAAGCACTCTTCGGCACCCTCGGTGCCAGGCTCGAGAGCCGAGCATGCGGTGTCGAACGTCGAGGCGAGCACGGGGTTCTCCGGGTCGCTGTAGTCCCAGATCCGCAGCCCGGACCAGCCGTTCCACGTCTCTCCGTAGGAATTCACAGTCCCGGCGGCAGCACCGATCGAGAGGTCGGCAGCCGACGCGACACCGGCGAGCGTCAGCCCGTCGGAGTGGCCGATGAACACGCCCGGAATGCCGACCGGGTCGCCGCCCATCAGCACGAGTGCGTCCCCGCGAGCAGCGTCGTTGAACACCACGATGCCGTCGTAGCCGGCGGTCTCGACATTGTTCGTCTTGTCCGTGAAGGCGCAAGCGCCGCGCTGGACGAGTGCGACCTCGCCCGGGCCGCCGGCCGCAGGGACTGGGTCACCGTCGCAGGCGAGGCCCACGTACGTCGCGGGGCCGGACACGTCACCAGAGGGATGGATGGCACCGGCGATCGAGGCGAACGTACCGGCCGAGGTCTCGAGGAACGCGTCGCCGTACGGGGCGAAGTCTTCCTCTCCCTCGACGACGACGACGTCGTCTTCGGTCCAGACCGAGTGCGAGTTGACCTCGCCGTCGGTCGACGACGGATCGAGTGCCTGTGAGACGAACTGCGGGTC
Organism: uncultured Ilumatobacter sp.; assembly: GCA_938049325.1. Classification (GTDB taxonomy): domain Bacteria; phylum Actinomycetota; class Acidimicrobiia; order Acidimicrobiales; family Ilumatobacteraceae; genus Ilumatobacter_A. The sequence goes on from CALICC010000092.1 coordinate 3,637, forward strand.
GCTCGGGTCGCTGATGTCCAACAGGATCATGCCGGCGTCCCAGAAGTTGACGTACGCCTTCGTGCCGTCATCGTTGACGAACAGGTCGTGCATCACACGGTTCGCCGAAGCACCGAACCCGCTAAAGATGTACGCGTCGCCCTCCTCGATGAGGTCGAAGTTGGCGTCCCACTCCTCTACGGTCCCCTCGCTAAACGAGGTCAAACCGCGCGCAGCCAGCTCATCGGCGAAGTCGAGATCTTCGGGACCCCACGCCGAGAGCAGGACCGGCTCGGCCGGATCGCTGATGTCGTAGATTTTGAAGTTACCGAAGTCGAGTTCGGCCGACAGGCCCATGTAGTCGACGTCGTCGCGGCTCCACAGGTAGATGTTGTGGATGCCCGAGTCGACGAAGCCCAACACCTCACGGAGATACGGGTTGCCGTCATCGACCTGCAGACGGTCGAGGAACACCGGATTGGCCGGGTCGTTGACGTCGTAGATGTCGACGCCGCCGACGCCGCCAGCCCCGCACACCTCATTGGACATCACGAGGATGTCGTCACCGGCCGAGTTGGTGATCACCTTGACATCGTTGGTCTTGGAGCCCGCAACCGTCTCGATGACGCCGACCTTGGTCGGCTTGTTCTTGTTGTGCACGTCCCACACCCAGATTCCGGACTCGTTGCCGCCCGGTCCATCCGAGCACAGCGACGAGAAGGTACCCGTATAGGCGTAGCCATTGAGGGCCCACACGTCGGTGGTCACGCCGCTCTCGAGGCGCTCACCGCGACCAGCGACAGCCAGATTCTTCTGGACCTTGGAGTACGGAGCTCCGGAAATGATGTCGAAATTGCCTTCGCCCAAAAGCGGGCCATCGTTGTCGAAGTCGTGTGCCTCGGGCCCGAGGTGGCCGTCATCGTCGACGTGGACTTCACCGGGCTCGTCGGTGACACCTCCGCTGTCGGGATGGGCCGATGTCGGCGTCGCTGAGGTCACGAGCAACGCTGCCGTGATCGCAGTCGCAGCGAGCACGCTGCGACGGTTGACTGTTCTCATTGGTTTCTCCATGGGTCGCGGTCCAAGGTGCGGTCAGCGCACCAAGTGTGACGAGTGTCGCACAGATTGCAGGTCGCACCGAACAAGTCAGGAGTGGCTGTTGCGCCTCGGACCCACCTGCGCCACGGCGCGCGAGAATTGGTGGATGGTTGCGCAGGAGGATCCGACCTCGGAGAACCTCGACGTCTACGACACGAAGGCCGGCTGGTGGAACCCGGACGTCGGTGATCTCGTCGTCCCCGACGGGTGGGAGTTCTTGGCGTCCGGTGATGCGTTCGTCACGAGACGGGTGAAAGCCGCCGGCGTCTACTGGAATGCATGGAAGCCGAAGAACCGGCGAGGTGGTCATCGTCGACGCCTCGGCCTGCTCGCACCCACACCCGCAATCGACGCAGCCCGCGAAGCTGCCATCGAGACAGCCGACCAGCGTGCCAAGTCTCGCGCCGCCGGTGCCCGTCATCGAGAACGCGTCGAGGCCGACTACCAGGCCGAGCTGCGCGACACGGTTGTGCGATGGCTCGACTTCGCGCCGGAACACCACGACCTCGCGGAGCGCATCGCCGACGCGGCCGCTGCACAAGCCACCGTTGTCGGCAGTGGGCGAGTCGGTCGCACCAAAACCCTCAGCGTCGACGAACGCGCCGAGCTTGCCGCCCGCGCGTACATCCGCCACCACCACACCGGCTACCACGATCGGCTCGACAACGCGAACGTCGGTCTCGCTGACGACATCGATGACGACGACTACCGCGAGATCAAGCGCGCTGCTCACGACGAGGTCGAAGCATTCCTCGACGACCACCGGTAACACCACTCCGACGGAGCCGCCTCGGTCTGATGATCTTCCGGTTGGCTCCGAAGTCGTCGGGTCAAGTCGGCGGAGTTGATGCTTCGGCGATGGCATCATCGTGACCCGCAACAACCGCTTCTATGCCGTCTCCTACGACGGCATCGACCCAACTACGGGCTCCGCCTGCACCCAGCGCTGCACGTCGCCGCGACCACCGGAATGCGAGCGACACGAGTCCAGACCGGCAGCCGGTAGACGTCTACCGGTTCGAATTCGCAAAGCTCCAGCTCACCGGATCGCGACACCGAGGGGTCAACTGCATCCGCTTCCGTCGGCACTCGTTGGTGCCGGTCGCGTTGTACGACTGTTGTACGAACCCACCGGCCCTCTCGTTGCGTCGACGTTGTGAGCAAGGTCCTCTTCAGCAAGTGATGGTGTATTGTTGGTGTATGGCACGCACAAACATCGACATCGACGAAGAGCTTTGCCGGCGAGTTATGGAGCGCTACCACCTCAGCACCAAACGCGAGGCGGTGAACATGGCGCTGCGACACGTCGCAGGAGAGCCGCTCGATCTCGACGATGCCCGAGCGATGCGCGGAACCGGCTGGGACGGCGACCTCGATGAGATGCGCACGAGCAGAGCGTGATCCTCGTCGACACCTCCGCGTGGATCGAGTTCTTGCGCGACACAGGCTCAAATGTCTGTATGGCGGTTGACCGGTTGCTCGACGCAGACCTTGCGATCTGTGACGCCGTGTCAATGGAGGTGCTCGCTGGCGCTCGCAGCGAGCGGCACCTGATCCAACTACGCGGATTGCTGGCCCGGACCACGACGCTGCCAACGACTCCCGCCGACTACGACGCCGCCGCCGCGATGTATCGCTCGTGCCGGGCCAGCGGCGAAACCGTCCGCAAGCTCATCGACTGCCTGATCGGTGCAGTCGCGGTTCGCACGGGCACGGAGGTCCTCCACGCAGACGCCGACTTCTCGGTACTCGCACGACACACCGAGTTGCGGCTTCACCCAGATTCCCTCGGCTGACAGCGGAACGGGAGGGGCGCCACGATGGGTGCGTCGAGCTGCACCTGTGCTGGTCAGCCCACCTCTCGACCCATTGGCAACTGTCCGCCGTCTGCGGTCGTCGGCAAATGTGAGAGCTCGTCGCGTTGTCAATCTGTTGTTGAGTTCTCGGCGGTCGGGTAACCGGGCCACGAGTCGTTTCGTTCTTCTAGATCTGCTCGGCGTCGAACGACTCCCGCGCCAGTTGGATCTCTGCGAGGATCTCCTCGATCGGCTTGACCTGATCAACCCAGTCGATCATCCCCTGCCAGAACGGGCCAGGAACGTACTCGTTGGTCCAGCTCGCGAACTCCAGCGGCATGAGATCGGACGCGCCGATCCGCCATGAGCCATCTTCGATGCCTTGCAGGTTCTCGTCGTGGATCCGCAGCCTCACGTCGATGTCGGCCTGGGTACGTTGACCGTTGTACGACGAGGTGTCGAAGCGACGGTTCGAAGAGAAGAACGTCTCGCCGATCGAGTCGACGCCAGCCCACACCTCCCCCCAGTTCGGACTGGCGATGTAGGCCATGAGCGCCCGCACCTCGGGGCGGTCGGTGAGTGTGGTGGCTCGGATGACCCCGGCGCTGATCGGCGCTGAGTCGCCGGCAACCAGTGGGGGGAGCATGAAGAAGTCGATGTCCTCGCCGAGCCGGCCAGCCCGAGGGTCGTCGGGCAGCCCCAGGATGTCGACGAGTTGGGCCGACTGATGACCAAGCCAGCATGGTGGACCGATCGGCTCGGGAAACGGGTTCTCGTCCAACATCCGCACCGTCGGGTATTGCCATGGCGAGGAGCTGATCGAATCGCTCCCTCCGGCGACGAACCCCGGCGAGAAGAGCAATTCGTTGCCGAGCGTGGCGGCCTCGACAATTCGCGGATCGTCGAACGGAATTTCTCCCGTTGCCCACCCGTCGTACACCTCCGACCCGGCGACTCGCAGCACCAGACTGTCGAGGAAGTCGCTGCCGGCGAATCCGCTCGCGAATCCGGCCTCCCAGTTGAAGCACCAGGGTTCGTGGCCATCGGCCACCATGCGGCTCGACAGCGCGACGAGTTCGTCCCAGGTCGAGGGGACCGTGTAGCCGGCAGCATCGAATCGCTGCTTCGGATAGAACACGAGCCCGCCCGGATTGGCGTGCATCACCACGCTCTCGATTTCACCGGAGGTCGACGTCGTCGCATCAACGATGTAGTCGCCGAAGTCCGCACGCAGGGTCTCCTCGTCCAGATAGGTGGAGAGATCGATGGCCCGCCCTTCGGCCCACGGCGGCGGGGCAGACCAGAAGCCGATGATGTCCGGCGCCGAGACCAGCCCACCTGTCGAGACCAGCCGCGTGAAATCGAAACCTTCGTTCGTGACCAACTCCACCTCGATGCCCGTGATCTCTGTGAAGCGGTCGAGCTCCGCCTGAATTCCGTCGTTGCGTCCGACCGTCGACCCCATCGCGAGCGTGACACGGGTTCCAGCCAGCACACCGTCACCGAACGCTGGAACGCCTGGCAGCACTTCGGGGACGGCCACGGCGTAGCTCTCGAGCCCGAACCGGAGCGGGAGGTCGGGATCGATCGGCACTCGTTCCGGGCACCCGAGCTCGCTGCCGAGCAAGCACTCCTCGTCGGTCAGACGTCGTTCGGTGGATGCTTCGGCAAGGGCGACCAACTCGGCAGGCGGCAGCGGGAACACGCCGGTCAACCCGGTCGGACCTGACCGGATCGTCGAGACGGCCTCGGCACCGACCGGGTACTGCACGCCCTGCTGCTGGAGCGCCCAGTGCAAGGAGTCGACAGCTTCCTCGGTGGCATAACCATGGTCGGTCGTCGAACGCACCGCCTCGACTGCGAACAGCAGCGCGAGTTCGGAGTCGCGGGTGAGGGCTGCGTTCGAGGCGACCCGAAACTGTTCCGAGACGACGACGCTCTCATTGGCATCGCGTGCCGCTTCGGCTTCGCCGCGGGCCGCGACGGCCTCCGCGCGCTCGACCTCCGCTTCGTCCCGTGCTGACTCCGCATCATCACGCGCGGATTCGGCCTCGACGCGGGCACCCGATGCCTCATCGCGTGCATCGGATGCGACCAGCCACTGTCGAATGCCGAAGACCGCAAGTCCTGCGATGACGACGCCCAGTACGCCGGCAGCGAGAAGCTGTCGTCGCCTCGTTCTTGCTTCGCGTTCCGCCTCGGTCACGCGACGTTCCCGTTCGGCGCGCGCGTCAGCATCACGATCACGCTCGGCGACGCTGAGATCGAGGAACTGCCGCTCGGGTGCTGACAGCGTCAGCTCTGACGTACTCGACCAGCCGTGCAACTGCTCGAGGCGTCCTCCTCGCAGCAGGTACTCGTCACTGCGGTCCGCTCCGTGCCACTCGCGCATCGCCTCGGCGAGCCGCCGTTGATTGCTCACATCCTCTCGACTTGCCTCGATCCACCCGTGCAGCCGTGTCCACTCCGACAGCAACGCTTCGTGGGAAATCTCGACAGTGGACCCGCGGGTCACGGCGTCGCGGTCGAAGCTCAGCAGTCGATGCCGTCCGAACGTCTCGAGCACGATTCGAAGATCGTTGCGCTCGAGTCCGAGTTGCTCGAGCTCTCCCTGCAGGACCCGCCGGCGGGTGTCGTTGTCGCCGTCGCCTTCCGCGAGCGTCACGAGCCGTAAAAACACCTGCCTGGTCGCACGTCGCGCACCTTCGCCAAGCCCGGTGAGCAGGCCCTCGGCTCGCTGCACGAGAGCGCCCGAGACACCTCCGAGTTCTCGGTACGCATCGCTCGCGATCCGATTTCCGCTTCTGCGATCGAACAGCTCGGTCAACGTGTACTGCAGGAGCGGGAGCACCCCCGCCCGATCGACGACATCGTGGACGAGCTCAGCCACCAATGCAGGTTCGAACGCGACTCCGAGATTCTCGACCGGACCCGTGATCGCCCGCTCGAGCTGGTCGGGCGTCATCGGCGTGATCACCTGCGTTCCGTCGTGGAGCAGCTCGCCGATTCCGCTGTGGCCGAGCGGTCGGTCGTAGAAGTCGGCGCGCAAGGTCACCACGACGCGTACGCGGCTGTGCTCGGTCGTGACGGCGTGGGCGAGTGTGTCGAGGAATTGCTTCGCGATCGCCGGGCTCACCTGGGTGAACAGCTCCTCGAATTGGTCGACGACGAGCAGGACCTGAGAGCCATCCGCGGGGAGGACCGCCTGGAGGGCTCGTTGAAGCCCCGTCTCGCCACCGACGAGCAGGTCGAGCACCGAGGCTGGCGGCTCGACCGCAACACCGAGCAGTGCATCCTCGAGCGACTCGAACGGGTGCGGCGCAGGTGTCATCGCGACGACGAACCAGCGACCGGAGTCTGGCAAGGCACCTCCTCGCAGTGCGGGGAGGAGCCCGGCATTGACCACACTCGACTTGCCGCTCCCGCTCGGGCCGACGACGGCAACGAACCGCCCTCGTGCACCGGGGGATCCGAGCTGAGCGACGAGGCGATCGACCAGGCGATCACGTCCAAAGAAGTCGTTGGCGTCGGTGCCGTCGAACGAGCGAAGACCCTTGTAGGGGTTCACCAAGTCCGTACGGATCTCACTCGCAGCGCCACCGCCATCGCCAACGAGCGCAGCGTGCAGCTCGGCCGCGAACGAGTCGACGTCGTATCGCTCGGCGGCCCCGGTTGCGGTTGCACGATCGATCACAGCGCGCGTTGCGGTCGGCAGCGCTCCCCTGATCTGGTCGACGTTGCCCCCCAAACCGGTCAAGGCTTGGGCCATGACGACGCCGAGGCTGTACACATCCGACGACGGGGCGACCGAGCCGCCGTCCAACTGTTCCGGCGATGCATACGGCGCGGTCAACGACGCCGTGCTCGGCCCGTCGCCGGACGTTGCAGCGCCGTCGCCGATCGCGATCCCGAAGTCGGAGAGGTAGGCGTTGGCATCGTCGTCGATCAAGATGTTGGTCGGCTTGACGTCGCGATGTGCCACCCCGCTGCGGTGCGCAACGTGAAGGGCGCCGGCGAGCTGGCCCGCGATGACGGACGCCTCGGAGGGCGTGAGCGCGCCGACTGCGAGCCGGTCGGCGAGCGTGCCGCCATTCATCAACCGCATCACGAGGTAGGCCGCATCGGGCTCGCGCCAGAAGTCGTAGAGGGGCACGATGTGAGGGTGTTCGAGGCGCGCCACGAGGCGGGCCTCGGCCTCGAAGCGGCGGATGAAGCTCGGGTCGTTCGCGAGTTCGGGGCGGATCACCTTGATCGCCACTTCACGTCCGACGGCCGGCTGGTAGGACCGGTAGGCGACACCGAACTCTCCGGCACCGATCTCCTCGCGCAACTCGTAGCCGCGCACGGCCAACCCAGGCGATACTCCCGACGATGTCGGTGCCGGCCGGGGCGTCTCGAGTGTCTCGTCACCCGTCACCATCTGGTCGTGCAGCCGTCGGAGCTGCATCGACGGATCGATCCCCAGCTCCTCGCCGAGTCGGGACCTGAGCGCGGTGAACGCTCGAAGAGCTTCTGCCTGTCGGCCCGACCGGTACAGAGCGAGCATCCACTGACCGGTGAGTTCCTCGCGCAGCGGGTACTGACGAACGAGCGTCTCCAGCTCCGACACCAACTCGCGTGACCGACCGCAGGCGAGGTCGGCGTCGATGCGAGAACCGACCGCCTCAATCCGCAACTCCTCCAACCTCGCGATCTCGGTTTGGGCGAACGACTCGTAGGTGAAGTCCTCGAACGCCCGACCCCGCCACATCGCCAGCGCCTCACTGAGCACCAGCGAGGCCGCCGGCGGATCGGTCTGGGCCAACGAACGACCTTCAGCGACGAGCCGCTCGAACCGAACCGAATCGAGCGACTCCGGGTCGATCTCGACGAGGTAGCCCGGAGATCTCGTCAACAGAATCGTGCCGTCGGTGCGCTTCTGGCGATCGGGTTCCAGAGCCTTGCGGAGCCCCGACACGTACACCCAGAGAGCGTTCTGCTTGTCGCCAGCGGCTTCGTCGCCCCAGAGCCCGTCGATGATCTGATCCGTGGACCACACCGAATTCGGTGCGGTCAGAAGCAACCCGAGCAACGCTCGCTGGCGGAAGGCACCGAGGTCGATCGGGACCCCGTTGCGCTCCACTTCCAACTTGCCGAGAACTCGGAACTCCATCAGATCTCCCCCTCCGGATCGCCACCAGCGATTCGCCGACCACGAGCACAGACTCCCACGTCGCACTTAGGTGCGACATAAGTGTGCATTACCCCAGGTCGGCGAGCATCTCGAAACGCTCGCTTCAGCCGCCGGCCACCTCCGTCGATGCACCGGTCCGCTCAACAATGGCCTTGTCGATCTCGTCCTGGATGATCAGGTATGCCGGTCGCTGCGGCTCGTCGGTTGCTGCTGCATCGACCTCGGCGAGCGCTCTGTCGATCTCGTCCTGCACGATCTGTGCTGTCGGACGCTGCTCCTCGGTGACCCCGTTTCGTTCCGCAAGGGCCTTGTCGATCTCGTCTTGAATGATCAGGTATGCCGGACGCTGCACCGTGACGTCGGCTGCGGCTTCTCGTTCCGCAAGGGCCTTGTCGATCTCGTCCTGGATGATCAGGTATGCCGGACGTTGCTCCACGGTCGGCTCCGCCGGAGGGGTCGGGTCAGTTCCGACGACGGCGAATCCCACAACGGCGGCGGCCGCCAGCGCGGCGCCTGCGGCGACCAGTTTCCATCGGCGTCCGCCGGTTGGCCGGTGGGGCTGCTCGTCGTTCGTTTGTGGGATCGTCCGCACCGGCGAGGGAGCCGGAGCGATCGTCGCGGTGTCGAGGTCGGTGTATGTCAGTTGGTTCGTCATGCCACCAACATCGAGCAGCGCACTTCAGACCAACATTCGCAGACTTAGCTCTGGCTTCAGCCCCGCTTCAACGCCCTCGATGGACGCGCCTGTCGTTCGAGTTCTCGACCCGAAGGTCACCTCGCTCTGGAGCAGACGCGGCCGACGAGTGGTGCAACGCCGCCACGAAACCCCAGGTCAACGCTGTGACGACTCAGCGTCTCACCACCGGATCGGCCCGATCTTGAACGACCCGACGGAGCTGTACAACAGCGCGTGTTGTACAGCGGGCCGAAACGGCAAGAGACCCTCCCCGAGAATCGACTCGGAAAGGGCCTCTGACCTGGTATTTCGTTGGTGGCGGGGGCAGGATTTGAACCTGCGACCTTCGGGTTATGAGAACCGAGCCTGCCGTCCGCTTTCGTCAGCACAAGTCGGCATCAGTCCTGGTCTGATGGCCTGAGACCGAACTGACAGCGCCACTTCGTCTGCTCTCGTCTGCACCCGTTGGTGTGGATCGCGTTGTACGGATGTTGTACGCGTAGCACCTTCCTACCCCGCCAGAGTCCGTCTGGTAGATAGGCGGGGCGGCCCGTCGATACCGACCACGTCGGCCGGCTCCCGGCTGCCGGTTCCCGATCGGTCACATCGTGGCGGCGTTTGCGCGATTGTCGAGCTGTCGGCGCCCTCGATCAGGAGCCTCCGAGCACGAGGGTGAGTACGCCCAGCAAGATGATGACGGACTGGACGGTGTGCACGATGATGCCGAGCCAGGCGCTCCGGTATCGCTGGCTTGGGTACGACAGAGCGAGGCTGTCGAGCAGCGCGGTAGGGATGACCCAGGGGGTGTGGAGGTGGTACGCGGCGAAGGCGACGCCGTTGGCGAGCCAGGCGCGTCGGCCGAAGCGGCCTTCCATGCGCGGGAGAAGGTAGCCCCGGAAGAGCAGTTCCTCTCCGAGCACGGTGTTGAACAGCAGCAGTGCGAACAGCGCTGCGAGCCAGCCCCACGATCCGTTCAGCCAGGCTTCGCCGCTCGGCGATTCGAGGATCGCGCCGAGATCTCGGTCGCCGGGGATCGGCACGGGGACGAGCTCCTGGAGCGCGAACAGCACGGTCATGGGGACGAGCACCCACCAGAGTCGCCCGCCAGTCCGCCCGGTCGTCGGGCTCGTCGGGGAACGGAGCCAGAGGGCGTCGCGTACGGTCGCCCAGCGCAGCGTGCCTTGTTCGCGAGCGACGAGCGCGGCAACGAGGCAGAACTGCCAGATCAGCCCGCCGGTGAGGGTGAGGACGAGCGCCTTGACCAGACCGAGGTCGCCGAAAGAGTCGGCGAGTGACGGTGCGATCGTCCAGGCACCGATCGCCATCGGGAGGCTCGCTGCGGCCCATACGCCGAGCATCCCTCGCCCTGTCAGCTGCTGGATGGGACGAAGCAGCCCGCTCGATCCGGTCGGATCCGGCGCGATGGCATCAATGGGTTGGGTGATGAGGTGGTTGGTCATGGCTCGACCATCGCGTCGACGGGTCGAGTGCTACTGCGCGTCGGGTCGAGCCGTGGTGGAGCCCGACCGGTCGGCGGGCGTCGAGTGGCCAGTGGTCCATCGGAGACACGTGACGATGATGAGTGCGGAACCGGCGACTTGGAGGGCGCCGAAGATCAGGTCGTCGGGGTCTTTCGGCCAGCTCACGAGGACCCCGGCGATCATCATGGCGGCGCCGATGGTGTTGGCCCATCGGTTCGGGCGTCGGGGCAGCACCCGCGAGAGGACGACGAGCGCGCTGAAGTACCCGAGCATCACGCCGTACACGGCGAGGGCACCGTCGGTGACGGTGTTGCCGTAGACGGTGCCCTGGTCTGCCAGTTCGCTGACGAAGCCCGGCCGCAGGGTCTCGTGGATGCCGCGTAGGACGTCCGCGAGGAGCACGGCGATCCACAGCGTCGAGAGGAGTTCTGGGGTCGAGATGCGGTGGGTTGGCTCGTGTCGTCCGAGTGGCTCGGGGTTGGTGGCGACGGTGACGTGTTCGGTGGGAGTCATGCCGCCACGATCGTGATCCTGAGCCGAGGTGGGGTCGCGTACCGGTGGACTCTCGGTCGAGTCGTCAGTCCGACAGCAGCGTGTCGATCACCTGAGACAACACCGTCAAGAGGTCGGAGCTTTGCGCTCCGTCGTCCCGATGGGCTGCAGCGAAGATCGTTGCTGCGGTCGGGTCGGCGTCGACGCGAGACCGACCGTCGGCCAACAGTGCGCCCATGCCGGTGATCTGGTCGATGTCGTGGTCGTCGAGCGCGATGAGGAGGTGGGCCGCATCGCTGAGACGTCCGAGGTCGGCGAGGATGTTCACCAGCTCGACTGCGACGACGATCGCGCCGTTGAGGTTCTCGCCTGCGGCCAGGTCGTCGACGTGTTCTCGGAGTTGCGCAGCAGCTCCGTGTACGTCACCGGTCCTGGCAGCGCGTCGAGCTGCGAGTGCTGGCGCAGGTGAGTTCGTGCGCGGTGGAAGTGCCGTTCTTGCGATCTGCTCGAACGGGTCGTCCGTGCCGGGTCGCTCGCCTCGCAGGGTTCGTAGTGTTGCTTGCATGTAGAGCAGCCACGTGGACAGTGTCGGTGGGATCGGTCGGTCGGTGTCCGAGAGCGTTCGCTCAAGCTGCGAGGCAGCGTCGTCGACTCGACGGGCTTGCATGAGGTTGCCGATGGTGAGGATCTCGAGCACTCGGACGAGGATCGTGTCTCGCCGTCGCGCCGCTTCGTCGGTCGCTGCCGGGAGGATGACAAGGACGGCCTCGCTGTCGCCGTTGACGGCGGCTTCGGCGAGGCGTGCGAATGGGTTGTCGAGATTGGCGGATGGGCCGAGTTCTTTGACGAGGCGATCGAATGCCGTGCGGTCTTCGGTGACTTGGGCGTAGAGGGCCGTCCAGAACAGGCATCGGCCGATGGTGTCGGCATCGGACGGGTCGGTCGAGCGGGTGATGCGGGCCAGCCAGTCGCCGAGCTCGCCGAGCCCGCGCCGCAGGAACCCTTGGGCTGCGATTGGTTCGACCAGCCCGATCGCGAGCTCGAGGTCGCCGTGTTCGACGGCCCAGTCGACAGCGCTGCGCACGTTTGGCCACAGTTCGGCGAGCGCCGCGGCGCCTGCGACTTCTTCGGGTCCGGCGAGCGACTCTCGAAGCTCGGTGATGCGGTTGCGAATGTGGTGGGCGTGGCGACGCCGGAGGTGGTGGTCGGCGTCGTCGGTCGCAAGTTCGTCGAGACCGAATTGACGCATTGGTTCGAGGAGCCGAAATCGACGGCCTGTGGTGCCCGACTCGACCATGCACATCGATCGATCGACGAGGTCGGCGAGGAGTGCGCCGACGTCGTCGGCGAGGAGTTGGTCGTCGGCGGCGACTTGTTCGGCGGCGCGCAGGTCGAAGGGTCCGGAGAAGACGGCGAGCCGTCGGAACAGTCGTCGTTCGTCATGCGACAACAGGTCGTAGGACCAGCGCATCGTTGCGTGGAGCGTGCGGTGGCGCTCGAGGGTCCGGCGTCGGCTTCCGGTCAAGAGTCGGAAGCTGTCGTTGAGCCGAGCGAGGAGTTCGTCGGGAGCGATTGAACGGACCCGGGCTGCGGCCAGCTCGATGGCCAGCGGTACGCCGTCGAGGCGCCGACAGATCGCATCGACGGTGGCACGGTCGAGGTCTATCTCCGGGTCGGCCGATCGCGCTCGCTCCGAGAAGAGGTCGGCAGCTGCGCCGTCGGGATCGAGTGGCCCGACTGCGATGATCGACTCCACTGGGACGCCGAGCCCTTCGCGCGAGGTGGCGAGGATGCGCAGTTCCGGGCATCGACGGCTCAGCGTGGCCACTAGTTCTGCGACGCCGTCGACGACGTGTTCGCAGTTGTCGAGGACGAGGAGCGACGGTCGTCGTTCGAGTTTCGTTGCGATCGCATCTTCGAGCCTGATCCCGGCGGCCGGCTTCGCGACGACGACGTCGGCCACCGTGCGGGTGACCTCTGATGGTTCGGCGATCTCGGCGAGTGAGACGAACCACACCCGTCCCCCACTCGCTCCACGTCGCCTCACCGCGTCGACGGCGAGGCGGGTCTTTCCGATCCCACCGGGGCCGACGAGCGTGACGACCGGCGAGTCGGCCACGGCGTCGATCACACGGACGATCGCTTCTTCTCGACCGATGAGTGGGCTCGTGGTGGGCGGAAGTGTGAACATGCCGTCGCTCGACGTGCGGAGAGGAGGATGGTCACCCTCGTCGAGCTGGAACAGGTCGTGCTCGCCGACGATCCCCTCCACGGAGAACGTTCCGAGTGGTCGAGGTTCGGTGGCGCTCAGGAGCGCTGTGACGTGAGTGGAAACGATCTGGCCCGGTGAGCCGATGGTGGCGATGCGTTGGGCGATCGTGACCGATGGCCCGTAGTACGTGCCGTTGCGTTCGTCTGCATCGCCGCTGTGGAGCCCGATGCGCACGCCGACCGAGGTGCCTCCGGCGTCGATCTTCGCGACCGCTCGTCGGCACTCGACCGCCCAGTCGATCGCGTCGCCGGCTCGAGCGAACACGACACCGATGACCTCGGTACCGGTGACGAAGATGCTGCCGTCGTTGGCGTCTGCGGAGGAAACAACGGCGTGCGAAACGGCGGCGAGCACGTCGGCCGCCGAATCGCGACCGTCGGCCCACAGGCGTTCGACATCGGCCACCTCGACGAAGCCGAACGTGACCGTGCCGGTGGGAGCGGTGCGACCTGCTCGAAGTCGCCCGGAACCAGGGGCTCGACCGAGCCGATCGTCGTGATTGAGAATCGACTGCTCGAGGTCGCGGAGGCGTTGGCCCGGCTCGACTCCCAGCTCCTCGACGAGCGTCGTTCGGGCGCGTCGATAGGCATCGAGTGCCTCGGCCGGGCGATCAGTGCGATACAACGCCAGCCTCAACAGCGCCCAGAGTCCCTCGCGGAACGGGTGATCCGCAACGAGTTCGGTCAGCGAGCCCACGGCACCACCCGGGTCTTTGTCGACCAGCACGTCCAGGTGCGACTCGACGGCATCGAGCCACTCTTCGACGAGCGCGTCGAGCAGCGAGCGCAGACCGGATGCCTCGACCCCCGCCAGCGGTGTTCCGCCCCACTCGCCGAGCGCCGCCTCCACGTCGCCGCGACGTAGCGCCGCCCGAAAGCGCGACGTGTCGATCGCCTGATCGTCAGCGTCGAGCCGGTAGGCCGAGCCCGTTCGTGCGATCGTGGCCGGACCCAGTTCGCGTCGCAGCCGAGCGACGTAGGTCTGCAGCGTCTTCTCCGCAGTTCTCGGCGGGTCGTCACCCCACAGCAACGCGACGAGTCGCCCGACCGGGATCGCCGACGACGGATCGAGCGCGAGCGCTGCGAGAAGCTCCTGACATTTTCGCGGCAGCGGCCCGATCGAACGGCCATCGACTTCGACCTCGACGCCGCCGAGCAGGGAGATGCGCACGCCCGATGTCGACTCGCCAACCATCTCACCAGGTTCGCAGAGCGCGTCGACCGCAGTCACACCACCACCCTCGACGTGGCGGGTCGAGTCGAGGTCGAGAGCCGGTGGAGGGACCCGCCGTTGCGTGTCCACCAGCACGCCGCCGCCCGTCGGTTGGCGTTCGACCCGTGGTCATCACTGTGGCTCGGACACATCAACGACCGAAAGGAACACTCCAATGACCGCCGCACTGCTCAGCGCTCAACAACCCAGCGGCCACGCACCGCCGCCTCACGAACCGATCGTCCGGGTCGACGACGTCGTCGTCCGCTTCGGTGACGTCACCGCTCTCGATGGCGTCAGCCTCACGATCGCTCCAGGCGAGATCAGGGGCCTGCTCGGCCCGAACGGCTCGGGCAAGACCACCCTCGTCAGCGTGATCGCCACCCTCCGCACAGCACAGTCCGGTTCCGTCCGAGTCGACGGCCGCGATGTCGTCACCGAAGCGACCAAGGTCCGCCGTTCGATCGGACTGGCCGGCCAATACGCCGCCGTCGACGACCTCCTCACCGGGCGCGAGAACCTCGAGATCGTCGGCGGCCTGTACGGGCTCGACCGGGCCACGGCGCAACGACGAGCCGACGAGGTCCTCGAACGGCTGTCGCTCACCGCAGCCGCCGACCGACCCGTGCGCACATACTCCGGCGGCATGCGCCGTCGACTCGACCTCGGCGCCAGCCTCGCCGGCCGGCCACGAGTGCTGCTCCTCGACGAGCCCACCACCGGTCTCGACCCGAGAACACGCAGCGAGCTCTGGGACTTCCTGCGCGACCTCGTCAACGAAGGCACGACCGTCCTCCTCACCACCCAATATCTCGAGGAAGCCGACGCACTCGCCGACCAGATCACGGTGCTCGATTCGGGCCGCGTGATCGCCGAAGGAACCGCCGACGACCTCAAGTCGAGCGCGGGAGCGAGCCGACTCGTCGTCACGCCGCACTCCGGCACCGATGTCGAAGCCACCATTGCAGCGATCGAATCGGCGGTCGGCGCCTCCGCTGTCGTCGATCGCCAGACCGGAGCCGTCGCTGTTCCTGTCACGGAACGAACTGCTGCACTCGTCGCAGCAGCCGACGCACTCCAACTCGCCGGCGTCGAAGTCGCCGACATCGCCGTCCGACGCCCAAGCCTCGACGACGTCTTCTTGTCCATCACGGGCCGAACAACGGGATCCGAACCAAAGGAGGAGTCATGAGCACGCTGATCCACGACAGCGCCACGATGACGCGCCGAAACACGCTCCGCATCGCCCGCACACCGCAACTCCTCCCGCTGCTCATCGCCGGTCCGGTCGTGTTCGTCCTGCTGTTCAACGTCGTCTTCGGCGGCTCGATCGCCACCGGTGAACTCGCCTACATCGACTACCTGATCCCCGGAATCCTCGTCCAAATGGCTGTGTTCGACGGCACCAACACCGCAATGGCCCTCGCCGAGGACCACCAGCGCGGCACGATCGACCGGTTTAAGTCGCTGCCGATGCACCGGTCAGCCGTCCTGATCGGACGGGTCACCGCCGACGCAGCACGCGCTGCAGTGACCGCCAGCATCGTCGTTGCCGTCGGGTTCACCCTCGGCTTCCGCCCCGCCGAAGGCATCGAAACGATCATCCCAGCGATCGCGCTGGTCGTCGCGTTCGGCCACGCGTTCGCCTGGGGTTACTCGGTGCTCGCGCTGCACGTCCCGACTCCAGAGTCGCTGCAATCCGCCTCATGGATCCCAGTCTTCCCGCTCGTGTTCGCGGCATCGACATTCGCACCAGTCGAGAACATGCCGGGATGGATGCAACCAGTGGTCGAACACCAACCCGTCACCGTGACCGTCGACGCCGCCCGAGCCCTACTCCACGGTGGCGATCTGGCGAGCCCTCTGGCGCAGTCCGTCGCCTGGACCGTCGGGCTCGTTGCGTTGTTTGCGACGTGGTCGATCCGGAGGTTCGACCGTGTCTGAGATCCTCACCGCGGCAGCGTGCCGGGCAACCAGCACGTCGGTCCGCGGACCGAGCGCGACCAAAGTCCGGACGCTGTACGAGTCGCGATTCGTGGACCGCTACGACGTCGGAGCAAACGTCTGGGAACGCTTCGCGTGCGAACCGGCGCTCGCTGCGTTCGACCGGTGTCTCCGCTCGCTCCCGAACCGACCGCTCGACGTCCTCGATCTCGGATGCGGCACCGGTCGAAATCTGCGCCGCCTCGCCACTGCCGGAATCGACGTCAGCACCTACACGGCGGTTGACTCATCGGTCCGGATGCTCGAACGTGCGAGACGGAACCACCCGTACTCCCGAGCGCGATTCGTCCATGGCGACGCGACGGAGGAGGCTCGCGTCGCCAGCGGCGCCGACCTCGTTCTGCTCACGTGGGTGCTCTCACACCAGCCCGACCCTGCCCGCCTCCTCGCCGCCGCTCGCAGGGCGTTGTCGCCCGAGGGGCGGCTCCTCGTGCTCGCACTCACGAAGTCGTCACAACTCGCCGGACGCGCACACGGATGGAGGTTCCGCCGAACCCTTCATGCCAACCCGATCGACCCGCGCATCCTCAACAGCCACACGCCGACCTTCGTCCACGTCAGCTGCTCGGGACTCATCACCATGGCCGAGTTCAGCGCAACCCAGAGCCGTATGGGAGAACCTCACCGTAGTCCACGAACTCCGACGCCTGCTCGGCTCCCTTGCCCAGTCGGCGTCTCGAGGACCGCATCGTGATCAGCGCCGTCACGTTCTCCGAACTGCCCGAACCCGACGATCGGGGCTGTGCACCGAGCGACCTGAACTACGACCGATGAGGTGGCGCGTATTGCCAACGGTCCACCGTCTGCTCAACCGCCCATCTCGGCACATCCCGATCGCGCTCGCGCTCGAGAGTGTGCACCCGACAGGTCTCCTCGTGGGTGCGATCTTCATTGCCGAGTATTTGCAGCCTGACGGCGCTCACCCCCAAGGCTTATCTGTGTGCCGCACCCAGCTCGGTCGCGTCCTCGACGGGCGCATGGTCAACGAAGCGAACGATGTTCCGACCGATACGGATGGCCATCCACGTGGTCCCGAGGGCCAGCGCACGGGTGGCGTCACCGGCGTACGAGGCGGGTGGCTTGGCTTGCGTCGGTGATCTCGGCGTGCGCCCGTTGCCACGATGGCGCCGAGCTGCCGAGCTCGGTCCACGTGGTGAACGTCGATCCGGCCATGCGTGGTGAGTACGTGCGCATGACGTCGATGTGGGTCGGGTGGCGGGCGTAGGCCTCGAGATCGGCCTGGCTTTTCCACTGCGACAACGTCCAGAACGTCGTGCGGAGGGGAATTGCGTTGAGCGACAGCCGGATCGCACCCGGCGAACTTGCGAAGAGGCGGCGCAGACGGATCGCAGCGACGAGGAAGCCGGGAACGTCGCGGAGCCGGCGGAGCTCCAGGAGTGACGCCATCACGACGGTCTCGGTGTCGCTGGCGCTGTGCGCCGCCGGGCCCGTGATCCACGGGAGCGGTGGCATCGCGCCGTGGATCGCAGCTTCGCCCTCGGCGCGAGCGCGTTGTGTGCTCCACAGCGCCCACGCGATGAAGACGAACTGGAACGGGAGCCGAATCCACGGGTAGAGCCCGCCGGGTTGACCGTCGACGTCGACGCCAGCCACGGCGACGTAGATGTTGGTCGGGAACACAGCGACGAAGAAGGCCGCGACGACCCGTCCGATAGCGACGCCGGAGGGCCACCGGGCGAGGAGGGCGATGCCGAATGCCATCTCGGCGATGCCGCTCAGCGCGACAACGAGGCCCGCTGCCGGCACCCACGACGGAAGGTGCTGCTCGAACGGTATCGGGGTGACGAAGTGGGTGGCGCCCGCGACGGCGATCGCGATCCCGAGCCCGATGCGGGCGATCGTTCGGCGGTCACGTCGCCCGCGGAGAACGAGTGCGGTTCCGGCAGTGGCGACGGCGAGTACGGCAAAGAACATCATGATGATACCTCCGATAGATAGTGATACTCTCCACTTATAGATAGCTACGATATCCATGTCAAGAGGAGACCCACATGCGAATGGCAGAGCTCAGCCGGCTCAGCGGCGTATCCACCGCCACGATCAAGTACTACCTCCGAGAGGGTCTGCTCCCCGGCGGGGAGCAGACGGCACCGAATCAAGCTCGCTACGGCCAAGAACACATCGATCGCCTGGCGCTGATCCGCGCGCTCCGAGAGGCCGCGGGGCTCTCGGTCTCG
>CALICC010000093.1 GCA_938049325.1 uncultured Ilumatobacter sp.
CATCTGGGTCGGGAGGTCGAATGCGCAGCTCAGGCCGGTTTGCCCGGCGTCGAGCAAGAACTTGAAGCGTTCGTTGGTCTGTTCAGCCGACCCGAACCCTGAGTACTGGCGCATGGTCCAGAGCCGGCTCGTGTACATCGATGGGTAGACGCCACGGGTGAACGGGGCGTGGCCCGGCATGCCGAGTCGTTGTTCGGCGTTCCAGTCGGCCAGTGCCTCCCCCGTGTAGATCTTCTCGATCGGGATGCCCGAGTCCGTCGTGGGCAGTTCTGCAGCGTCAGCCATGTGAGGATCGTATTCGCCTGTGCCCCGGGCGGCCCAGGCGACGCGCGCTACACGGCATGGACCGGTCCGCTCCCATGAGTGATATTGCGCGCATTGGCCTGCGCATATTGCCGCTCGTAGGGATGTCAAGGGGCTCTTGGAAGTCGTTTCATGACCTGGACTGATTCGGTCTGAGAGGCGTGTGGGGGCGCGTTGATGTAGTGGTTGCCGGTCTGGTGATGCGGTGATTTTGGGCAGGACAGGGATGAGACACTCGACGTTGTCGAGGTCACGCTCGTAGGAAGCCACGATCACCGCAGGGGGTCCGCCCGCTTGGTCGGGTGGCAGATCAATTGGTGCACAACCGCGTCGGGTGTGAGCCGGTTCAGGCGAGCCAGTTCCCGACCCGTTCGAGATCGTTGGTCAGTCGATCGTGGATGGCAGGTGTGGGTAGACCTCGCGTGCGACGTAGCGCTTCAAGATGCGTGCGATCTCGCCGATGGTCTTGCCTTCGGCTGTGCGTTTCGCGACGTAGGTCTTGGTGCGCTCGTCGCTGGACATGCGTGTCAGCACGATTCGGTAGAGCGCCGAGTTGGCTTGGCGGTTGCCGCCGCGGTTGAGGCGGTGTCGTTGGATCTTGCCCGACGACGCAGGGATCGGCGCGACGCCGCAGAGGTGCGCCCAGGCGGCTTCGGATCGGATGCGGTGTGGGTTGTCGCCAGCGGCGATCAACAGCTTGGCAGCGACGTCGAAACCGACGCCGTTGATCTCGAGCAGCGACGGTGCGACGTCGCGGATGAGAGGTCGCATCTGGGTGTTCAGGCGCATCTTCTGCTCTCGCAGGAACAGGGCGCGACGGCCGAGTTCGCGCAGCGTCGACAGGGTCGTGAAGCGAACCAGGTCAGGATCAGAACGACGCGGTTTGAGTGCTGCGGTGGTCCTGACCAGGGTGATTGGCGACATGTCGAGGAACCGGGCGCGGATATCGTCGGGTGCGGTGAAGGTGACGTGACGGATCTGAGACACGACCGCAATCCACTCGTTCGCTGCTGAGCGCCGGGCGATGGTGAGGACGCGGATGGCTTCGATGTTGCCGGTTCGTGTCTTTGGGGTCCCGGTCGCTGTGCCCGACAACGCAGCTCGCGCAGCAGCGATCGCGTCGATGGCATCGGTCTTGCCAGCCCGATGTCGGGCCTGTCGATTAGGTCGATCAACCTCGACGACGCGGATGCCTTTGTCGGTCAGGTGTCGCGTGACGCCGGCGCCGTAGGAGCCGGTGCCCTCGACACCGATCAGGCCGATGGCTCCGAACCCGGCAAGCCACGCAACGAGGCGCCGGTAGCCGGCTGCGGTGGTGTGGAACGTTTCGACGCCGAGCACACCGCCGTTCGAGTCGACGGCGGCTGCGACGTGGAAGTCAAGGTGGGTGTCGACACCGCCCGTGACGGTGATTGTTTGGTTCTCTACGATGGTCATTGCCATCCCTTTCAGTAGCTGTGAATGGGTTGGCACGCACCTGCCGGGACGGCGGCATCGCTGCGAGAACTGCTCCAACAGTTCTCGAGTTCAGTCGTCGCCCGACCGGTGGGTGCCGTTCCCGAACACGGCCGACCATTCATTCGAAAGACAACCGAAGCGTCAGCCGGTTCGCGAGTCAGACCGTGTCGGGAACGACGCCGAACCTACGCACACGACCCAACGGTGATCGAGCCCGACGCACGTCCGGTGCACCCACCAACGATCCTCCCTGCCGGCTATGCGCTGGATGGACGGTGGCCGCGCTGCACATTCTGATCGGTGCGCCGACCGTCACAGCTGTTGCGAGTCGTGCCGTACCGATGATGCGGCCGCGTCGGGCGCGACTGGACACCGTCCGGCGGTACGAATTCTCGCAAGGCGGTCGAGTCGTTGTCTCAGTTGGCTTCGAGAGGGACGTCGTCGAGGTGGCGGGCGAGTTCGTCTGCGATCAGTAGTGCGGGAGCGCCCGTTGCTTCGTTGGGGCGGACCAGAGCGTTCCACTCGAGCGGCAATCCGGCCTCCCCGCAGCGGACTTCGATGATGCGCCCGGCATTCAGCATTGGTGCGAGTGCCCATCTACTCAAGATGCTGACACCAGCGTCTACAGCGACGAGTTCGGCGATGGCGTTGGTCTGTTCGACGATGGTGACCGTCCGCGGATAGGCGCCACCGGGCCCAATGAACCGATCGAACTCGAAGCCGGGAGCCGGGCGGGGGTTGTAGGTGAGAAACGCTTCGTCCGAGAGGTCGACGGCGTCGATTGATCGCCGTCCGGCAAGGCGGTGCCG
>CALICC010000094.1 GCA_938049325.1 uncultured Ilumatobacter sp.
GGTCGTTCGTCGGTTCGTCGAGCAAGAACACATCGAACTGGGCAAGCAGAAGCGACGCGAGTGACGCACGTGCGGCCTCGCCACCCGACAACGACGCTGTGGGCTGGTTGCGGAGGCGCTCGCTCAGCGACAGGTCGGCGAACACTTCACCAGCCCGGGCATCGAAGTCGGCCGCTCCGATCCGCAACCACGTGTCGAGTGCGTCGCCATATCGATCGTCAGCACCGTGCGCGCCGTTCGCCATCGCTGCGGTCGACGCATCGAGGTCGCGCTGGGCCGCCGCCACACCGGTTCGCCGGGCCAAGAATTCGTCGACGGTCTCCGTCGACGAACGATCGGGCTCCTGCGGGAGATACCCGACCGTTGCCGTTCGCGGCGCGCGCTCGACCAGCCCCTCGACGGCGGTCGTCGGATCGGAGAGCACCCCGGCAAGCGCCTGCAGCAGGGTCGACTTCCCGATGCCGTTGGGCCCGACGACGCCCATGCGATGGCCGGGCGTGATCGACAGGTCGACGTGTGAGAGAACAGTGAGTTCACCGCGAGTCACGGTGAGGTCTCGAGCGATGAGTGATGCAGCCACGTTGCTCCTTGCAAGCGGAATGTCCAGCGTGGCGCGCCCGATTGGTCAGCGGCCGACGGTGGAACGATTGACGATGGACGTCACTGCTACTTCATCACCGTCCAGAGTAGTCTCGACGGTCCCTCCACCGCCCCCCGGTTTCCCTCACTCCCCCTGGCTCCCCACCTCTCGTGTCGACGATCACTCTGCGCCCATGGCAGCGCGCCGCCTTCGACCTGTTCCGTTTGCGCGGCGAACCCAACCCCGACGGCCTGGTTCATCCTGATTTCCTGACCGTCGCAACCCCGGGAGCCGGCAAGACCACATTCGCCCTGACCTGCGCACGAGCCACGCTTGCGGAACAGAACCGTCCACTGATCGTCGTCGCCCCGACGAGCCACCTCAAGACGCAGTGGTCGGCCGCGGCCCATCGCCTCGGACTCCAACTCGACCCGACTTGGTCGCCTGGGGACGGACTCGCACGCGACGTGCACGGCCTCGTGACCACGTACCAGCAGGTCGCAACCGGGGCAGCTGCCAGCAAGCTCGCGGGGCTCGCTGCCGACGGATTCGTGATTCTCGACGAAGTGCACCACGCCGGGCACGAACGGGCATGGGGTGACGGCATCCGCAAGGCGTTCGCACACGCGTATCGCCGCCTGTCGCTCTCGGGAACCCCATTTCGTAGCGACGCCGCGCAGATCCCGTTCGTTCGCTACGACGTGACAGGTGAAGGCGAACTCGCACATGCCGACTTCACGTACGGCTACGGCGATGCCTTGCGCGACGGCGGCGTCGTTCGGCCCGTGTACTTCCCGCGCGTCGACGGCGACATGGAGTGGACCACAGCAGCCGGCGACGTGGTGTCGGCGTCGTTCCAAGACGAACTGACCAAGGACCACGTTTCGATGCGGCTCCGCACCGCGCTCAGCCTCGAAGGCGAGTGGATGCCTTCGGTGCTGTCCAAGGCCGTCGACCAGCTGCGAACGATTCGATCCAGCCCGCGCGACGAAGGCGGCCAACCCGATGCCGGCGGACTCGTGATCGCGACCGACCAAGATCATGCCCAGGGCATCGCCCGCCTCCTGCGAGATCGCTTCGGCGTTCCCGCCGATGTCGTCGTGAGCGACGATCCCGGCGCGTCCAAGAAGATCGCCGAGTTCTCGGAGAACGACCGCCCGTGGTTGGTCTCGGTGCGCATGGTGTCGGAGGGCGTCGACATCCCTCGCCTACGCGTCGGCGTGTTCTCCACCACGACGTCGACCGAATTGTTCTTCCGCCAAGCGATCGGACGATTCGTTCGCTGGCAGGCCGGCCAGTCGAATCAGAAGGCATACGTCTACATCCCCGACGATCCGCGACTTCGGGCGCACGCCTTTTCGATCGCAGAAGCCCGGCGTCATGTGCTGCGCCCACCGGCTCCGGAAGACGGCGACGAGTTCCAGCCCGAGGGCGGTCTGGACGAACAACGCATTTCCGACGAAGGCGAACAACTGGCGCTGTTCTCGGAGTTCTCGGTGGTTCGCGCGCATGCGACCGACATCTCGGTGCACACCGTCGGTCCTGACGGTGGCGTCATCGCGGGCGACCCCGACGCCGAACGCCGATTCGAGCCGACGTACGACACGGGTGCGAGCGCTGCGTTCGACCAGGAACCCGACCCGCCCGCCCCCTTCTTCGCCGCCGACCCCGACCTGTCGATCGAGCTGCCGGAGATCCCGACCGCTGCGGGATTGGTGCCGAGCGGTTCGCTGAGCGTCGCCGAGATGAAGGACGACCTGCGGACACGCAATGCGCATGTTGCCAAGCGGCTGGTCGACGTCACCGGCTGGAATCACCCGAAGGTGCAGGCCGAGATGAACCGTCTTGCCGGTGTCAGCCGAGTCGCTACCGCCACGAACGAGCAGCTCGCTCGACGATTGCGCTACAGCGAATCGTGGCTGCGTCGCCTGCTGCAGTAGCGCCCGCCGGGTGCGCTTTGACGACACGGTAGAGTGGTCACATGCCCGCCGCCGGAGAGCACCATCCCGCCTTCGAAGAGTATTGCGAGTGCATTTTCGAGCTGCGTGAAGACGACCTCGAGGTGATCCAGGCTCGCATCGCCGAACGACTCCAGGTGAGCCGACCCGCCGTCAGTGAAATGATGAAGCGACTCGAAGCCGAGGGCCTCATCACGTCGGCCGACGGCATCAAGCTCACCGATGCCGGCAAGGCACTCGGCGAGTCGGTCGTACGTCGACATCGCCTCGCCGAAGTCTTCTTGACCGACGTCTTGAAGCTGTCGTGGGCCGAGGCTCACCACGAAGCGGGCAAGTGGGAGCACGTGATCTCCGACTCCGTCGAGGCGGCCATGGTGAAGCTGCTCGGCGATCCGACGACCTGCCCGCATGGCAACCCGATCCCGGGCAGTGACTATGTCGCACCCAAGTCCGAGCCGCTCGCATCGGTCTCGGTCGGCGATGAGTTCACGGTGAGTCGCATCACCGAAGAGCTCGAGTTCGCCCCCGGTCTGCTCGAGTTCCTCGAGGAGTCGGCCATCCAGCCGGGGCGCACGGGCACCGTGACCGCACAGTCCCCAGACGGCACCTTGACCATCGAGATCGACGGCCGTCACGTCGGTGTGGGCGCGTTCGCCAGCGAACGAATTCTCGTCGCTGCTTGACGCATCACGACCGCCGGCTCTTGGCACACTGTGTGCAATGCAGCGAGCGCGACGCCCCCTCATCACGGCTCACACGGCCATCAGATCGATGCTCGTTGCCGGTGCGCTCGTGGGCTGCGCGACCACGGTCGACGAACCGTCGAGCGATGGCCAACCCGACGGCGTCGAGTTGGCCGATTCCGATACGACACCGCTGAGCAGTGGTGTCATCGTCGACGAGGTCACGCCGCCGACCACCGAACCGGTGGTCGGGTCTGCGTCGGAGCTCCTTCCTGAGATCGGCGTCGACCTCAGCAGGCTGAGTGCCCAGATCGGCGATGAAGGAGACGAAGACGCGACACTCGCTCGCATCCAGGCCAACTGGGCAGCGATCAAGGACGAGATCGAACGCGACCGGCCCGAGCTGCTCAACAGCATCCAGGCGACCATCGACATGGCGACCACGGCCGTCGAACGCAATCGTCCAGCCGACGCCGACAAGGCGTTCAGTTTGATGAACGACTTGATCGACTCCTTCACCGGCGACGGCTGAGACACCTCGGCGCTGAGCGTCGAGCAAGCAGCGCTGTTGCGAGTCAGCGAAGAGGTTCGGGCAGATCGTCTGCGTGGACGATCGTCAAGCGCTGCGTCGAGCGGGTCAAGGCCACGTACAGCGCCCGCATCCCGTGTTCGACGTCGGTGACGATCCGACTCGGTTCGACCACGATCACACCGTCGAGTTCGAGGCCCTTGACGACGCTGACCGGCACCAGGGTGATGCCTGAATCGAGTCCGGTTCGTGTCGCTGTGCCGTGATTGATCCCGGCGGCGGTGAGCGCCTCGGACAGCTCGGGCAACATCGAGTCGGGCGCGACCACACCGAGCGATGCACCCGGGATCGCAGCTTCCATGGCAGCGACCTCGACACTCACGGTCTCGGCGAGGCGATCCCGGTCGGCAGCTCGAACGATCGACGGGCCGACGTCGCCGAGGCGTACCGACTCGGGAGCACGGAGCCCCGGGGTTCCGACCGCCATGACCTTGTTGGCCAGCTCCATGATCTGCCCTGGGATGCGGTAGCCGACCGACAAGCCGATCACGCGGGCCGGCTTGCGATCGGGCAGGTGCGCGAGCACGTCGTCCCAGCCGTTGGGAGCAAGGGGCCCCGTCGCCTGCGCGATGTCGCCGACGATCGTCATGGAACCGTTGAGCGAGCGCCGCGTCGCCATCTTCAGTTGCATGGGTGTGAGGTCTTGGACCTCGTCGATGACGATGTGCCCGAACGTCCGAACCTCGTCGGCCTCTTCCAACTTGCCGCCCTTGCCGGGCTTGGGTCCGAGCACGTCGAGGGCATCGTCGAGCAACGCGACGTCCGCGGGAGTCCAGCGGACATCGTCGACCGTCGTCGACCGTTCACGGAACAGCGCCAGCGCATCGCTCTCGCTCATGACGTCGCGCGCCGCCAGCTTCAGTAGCGCCTTCGACCCGAAGAGGTCGTGGAGCAGTTGTGCCGGTGTCAGCACCGGCCACATGGCGTCGAGAATCGAACGTCCCTCGATTGTCCCGCGCAGCGCGTCCTTGATGTCGCGCGGCCCGATCTCAGGATCACGTGCCGACGCGGCCAGCGCCGACCACACCTCGTTTTCAACGAACCGGCGACCTGCGTTGTGTCGCTTGAAGCGCCGCCTCGCCGTTTTGACAATCCGTGCCGACTCCTCGGAGCGCAGACGGATGTAGCCCGCGCCGAAGGGCAGCACCACGTCGTCGGTGAGCGGTCGCTCGCGGTCTGAAACCGCATTGTCGATCAGGTCGGACATTCGGTCCTCGCCCTTGATCCGTGACGCGGTCGACGTGTCGTCGCCCTCGTCTCCGGGGCGCAGGAACGTCACGCCACGAACCAGGTCAGCGAGCACCACCTGGTCGACACCGGCTTCGCCGAGCGACGGAAGCACACGTTCGATGTAGCGCAGGAACACTCGGTTCGGCCCGATCACGAGCACACCTTGGTCTTCGAGCGGGAACCGG
Source organism: uncultured Ilumatobacter sp. (assembly GCA_938049325.1). Lineage (GTDB taxonomy): Bacteria > Actinomycetota > Acidimicrobiia > Acidimicrobiales > Ilumatobacteraceae > Ilumatobacter_A. The sequence continues at coordinate 5,226 of CALICC010000094.1, forward strand.
TGTGTGTAGAGCAGGTACGCCGCTCGGTGGAGCGCGACGACGGTCTTGCCGGTGCCCGGCCCGCCCTGCACCACCAGCACGCCGGCCTGTGGCGACCTGATGATCTCGTCTTGCTCGCCTTGAATCGTCGCCACAATGTCGCCGAGCGTTCCGGTGCGGCCACGTTCGATCGAGGCCAGCAACGTCGAGTACCCGCGCAGCCCGGAATCGCTGGCGACGACGGCCCCCGACGCTTCCTCGAGCCCTTCGTCACTGCCGACGCCGAGGTGCCCCTCACCAAACAACTCGTCTTCGATGCCGAGCAACGAACGCCCTTCGATGATGAAGTGCCGACGCCGAGCGATCCCCATCGGGTCGCGACCCGTGGCACGGTAGAACGGCTCGGCAACCGGTGCCCGCCAGTCGATGACGACGGGCTCGCGGTCTTCGTCGGCGACCGCGAGCCGCCCGATATGGAACGGCTCGATCTGCTCCGGTGACTCACCCACCCGATCGATGCGACCGAAAACCAGGGCCGCATCGCCCAGATCGAGATCCTCCAGCCGCTTCACGATCGCCTCGTCGAACGCGTTGCGTTCGAACCGGGCTTGGAACGTTCCGCCGAGGTCGGCTTCGTTCATGTTTCGGATACGCAAAGCCGCGTCACGGCTTGCAACGAGGCAGTCGTACGCGTTGTCGATGTACGCCTGCTCGTTTTCGAGATCTGGGTGCTGCTGCGTCATAAATCGGGGCCGTGAAATGCTATCGGGCATCTCTCGAACCCGGGGCTGTCGCCCGGCGGTAGCGTCGACAGGCAATGAACTCACCCGCCGCCGTACCCTTCCTCGATGCCGCGCACGGGCGGCTGGGGTCGCGCACGCCCGTCTGGTTCATGCGTCAAGCAGGGCGGTCACTCCCGGAGTACGCCGCCGTCCGCGGCGAGGGTTCGATCCTGCACGCCATCAAGCAGCCTGACGTCGCCACTGAGATCACGCTGCAGCCAGTCACGCGCTATGGCGTCGACGCAGCGGTGCTCTACAGCGACATCGTCGTTCCCCCGCACGCCGTTGGCTTCGGCATCGACGTCGCGCCGGGGACCGGCCCGGTCGCCGAGGTTCCGTTGCGTGATCGAAGCGATCTCGAACGACTTCGCCCACTCGAGGTCGACGACGTCTCCTACGTCGTCGACACGGTCGAGCTGTTGGCCAAGGAGCTGCCCGCAACCGTGCCACTCTTGGCGTTCGCCGGTGCCCCGTTCACGGTCGCCAGCTACTTGATCGAAGGACGACCAAGCAAGGACTACCGCCACACCAAGTCGATGATCCACAACGACCCGTCACTGTTCCACGACGTGATGGATCGTCTGGCAACCTCGGCGGTCACCTTCATCGACGCGCAGCTCAGCGCCGGCGCCCGAGCGTTCCAACTGTTCGACTCGTGGGCCGGATCACTGACCCTCGCCGACTATCAACGGTTCGTGCTCCCTCACTCCAAGCGAGTGTTCGCCGAGCTCCGCAGCCGACACCCCGATGCGCCGTGCGTGCACTTCGGTATCGGTTGTGACCATCTGCTCGAATCGATGTACGACGCGATGCCAACCGTCGGTCCCCGCATTCTCGGCCTCGACTGGCGCACGCCGATCTCCAGCGCACGAACGCGCCTCGGCGCCGATCTCGTCGTTCAGGGCAACCTCGACCCGGCGCTCGTTCTCGCCGGAGAGGAGGCCGCGCTCGCGGGCGTCGAGCAGGTACTCACCGACAACCTGACGCCCACCGGAGACCGCCATCCGGGTCACATCTTCAACCTTGGCCACGGCGTCAACCCCGACACCGATCCAGACGTGCTGCAAGCCGTCGTCGACCGCGTCCACGCCCAAACGAGCGCCTGAGCAGCATCCACGAATCGTCACGCTCGCGGCCGGCTCACGAGCTCGACGTCGCCAGCTCCTCATTGACGCGAAAGAACGAGTACACGACCGCCGCAAGCAGCGCGACCAGAGACACCAGCCAAACGGATGTCGTTGGGCCCGGTCCGACCCGAGCGTTCACTCCGTTTTCTGCTTCCGTGTATGTGCACGACGAGCCGAGCGGCCACAGCGACCATTCGAAGTCGCCATAGTTGGAGGCCCCGAAGTCCTCACATCCGTTGTCAGCAAGAAACCCTTCGACGGCCAGGAGCACGCCTCCTGCGGCGAGCACACACAAAAACATCAGTCCCGCCAAGAGCAGCGCGTACGGCCAGGGGAACCACTCGCGAAAGGAGTCGCCGCTCGCGTTGGTTCGCTCGTCGTCCATCGCCCGAATTATGCCCCACGCTGCGATGGCAGCACGCGTGTGCGAAACGCTCGAATCCAGGCCAGGCTGGCGTCGATGGGAACAGACAACAGCAGGCAGACCGGCGTCGTGTTGATGGCGTACGGGACACCTCGCTCCCCCGACGAGATCGAGCCGTACTACACCGACATTCGACGCGGACGACCGCCGACGCCTGAAGCGCTTGCTGACCTCGTGGCCAGGTACGCCGCGATCGGCGGCATCTCACCGCTCGCCACGCTGACCGAGTCACAGCGTGATGCGCTGCAGCGGGCGCTCGACGAACGAGCTCCGGACCGTTACCGGGTGGGGCTCGGGCTCAAGCACGCCGACCCGAAGGTGGAGGTCAGGGCCGGCGAACTCGCCGCATCGGGCTGCGACAACATCGTCGGGCTCGTACTCGCGCCGCACTACTCGTCGTACTCGATCGGTCAGTACCTGCAACGAGCACGAGACGGAGTGGACGCATCCGGCCACGGCGTCGAGGTCGTCGGCATCGACAGCTGGGCCACCGAGCCCGCCTTCGTCGACTTCCTCTCCCACGACCTCCGGTCCCGACACGAAGCAATGACCACCCGACTCGCCGACAACGGCGACGAACGCCGCGTGCACGTGGTGTTCACGGCGCACTCGCTCCCCATGCGGATCATCGAGAGCGGCGATCCGTACCCCGACGAGCTCCGCTCGACAGCCGAAGCCGTCGCAGCTGAGTTGGGCCTCGCCGAAGGTGACGACTGGTCGATCGGCTGGCAGTCGGCAGGCCGCACACCCGAACCGTGGATCGGCCCCGACATCCTCGACGTGATCGACTCGTTGGGTACCGATCCTGACGTCGGCGGCGTGATCGTGAGCGCATGCGGCTTCGTCGCCGATCACCTCGAAGTGCTGTACGACCTCGACATCGAAGCTCGCCATCGCGCCGACGACGCCGAGCTGCTGTTCGACCGCACCGCATGCGTGAACGACGACGACGGTGTCATCGGCGCACTCGCCGACCGAGTGATCGACGCCACCCCGAGCGGCGGCTGACTGAGCGAACATGCGCCTGGCACCTCGATCCGGTCGACGCATCGCTGTGGTCGGTGGCGGGATCACCGGGCTGTCGTGCGCCTATCGACTCGCCGAAACCGCGGCCGATGGCGGGCCACTCGACGAGGTCGTTCTCTACGAACGCAGCGACCGCATCGGCGGTCGACTCGCCGGTTCGAGCTTCGCGGGCGTCGACTTCATCGACGCGAGCGCTGACGCGTTCCTCGCTCGCGTACCCGACGCGCACGACCTCGCAGTCGACGTCGGAATCGGAGACGACCTCGTGCATCCCGAGCCCGTCGGCGCCGCCGTCTGGTTCAACGGACTTCGAGACATTCCGGCCGGTCTGGTGCTCGGTGTGCCCAGCCGCCCCTGGGCCCTGGCGACGAGCGGCCTGTTGTCCACGCGCGGCATGGCTCGCGCAGCGATCGAGCCGTTCCTCCCGCGCACGTCGACCGACCCCGACAGTATCGGCGACTACGTGCGTGCGCGGTTCGGCGACGAAGTCCACGAACGCCTGGTCGACGCGTTGGTCGGGAGCATCTACGCCACCGACACCGACCGGTTCAGCCTGGCCGAGATTCCTCAGCTCGCTGCGCTCACCGGCGACCGCAGCATGCTCCTCGCCGCTCGGCGCATCGCACGCAAGACCGCCGGTACGGCGAGCGCCGGCGCTGCGCCGATCTTTGCAGCGCCGCGCGGCGGGATGTCGCAGCTCGCCACCGCGACGGCAGCGGCGTTCACACGAGCGGGCGGACGTCTCGAGCTGAACGCCGATCCGACAGTGGCGTTGACGTCTGACGGCTGGCAGGTGGACGACTAAGTGTTCGACGCCGTGATCCTCGCGACACCGGCGGCTGAGACCGCGCGGATCACCGCGAGCCACGACAGCGACCTCGCAGCGTTGCTCGCAACATCCGAAACGGCCGACGTGGTGATGGTGACCTTGCACATCGAAGCCTCCGAGTTCCCCGACCGTCTGAGGGGCCGCAGCGGCTATCTCGTCCCGAAGCCGGTACAGCGCGACGTGACCGCCGTGTCGTTCGGCAGCCAGAAGTGGTCGCACTGGGCACCTCCCGAAGGGGGCGAGATCGTGCGCGTCTCACTCGGTCGCGACGGAGCCCCGGTACTCGGCCTCGACAACGACGAACTCCTCGAGCGCGTCGACCGCGACCTCACCCATCAACTCGGGATCAGGTGGTCGCCTGCCGAAACCCGCATCACGAGATGGTCGGGCGCGTTCGCGCAATACCGGCCACACCACCGCAGCTGGGTCGACCATGTACGCGGAACACTCCCCGCCGGGCTGTACGTCGCCGGCTCGAGCTATGACGGCATCGGGATCCCGGCGTGCATACGAAGCGGGAAAACGATTGCGCAACGCGCGGTGCAAGACCTGAACGATCTGGCATCATGAACACGATGAGCGGACAGCCCGCGCCTGAGAGCGCAACGAGGAGCAACGTGCTCAAGTTCGGCCTTCCGGCGTTGCTCGTCGCGGGCGTCGCGCTGTCGGTGCCGCTTGTTCTCGGCGGCGGCGACACTGAGTCGATCAGCACGGCCGATGTGTCGACCACGACGATCGCACCCCTCACGGCTTCGACGACGGCGGCTGATGCCGGCGCAGACACGAACAACGACGTGTTCACCGAAACCGAAGCAACAGCTGAAGACGTGGCTATCGCCACCACCGTGCCGGAAACGACCTCGACGGTCGCTCCCACAACGTCCGTTGCGCCGACCACCGTTCCGCTCACGGTTCCCGACACGCTGCCGGAGCAGCCGGCGGCGCCGATCGCGCCACCGGCCGACCCACGGGCGCCGGAAGATCAAATTCAGCTCGGTGGCATCTCGATTCCGAAGCTCGGCGTCGACGCTCCGCTTCTCGAAGGCATCCGCCTCACCACGCTCGACAACGGCCCGGGCCACTGGCCCGGCACGGCCATGCCGGGCGAAGTTGGCAACGTCGTGGTCGCGGCGCACCGCACCAGCCACGGTGGCCCGTTCCGCAACATCGACCAGCTCGTCGCTGGCGACAGCGTGCTCTTCAACACCGCCGGAGTCGAGACCGAATACCTCGTCACCGGTACCGAGATCGTCGAACCGAACGCCATCTGGATCGTCGATCCGACCGACACCCCGACCGCGACGCTGTTTGCCTGCCACCCTCCCGGGTCGGTACGCCAGCGCATCGTCGTTTACCTCGAACTCGCCGCCTGACCGGCGCCAGCCCGGACGACTAGAACTGTGCCCGTGACTCCAGACGAGCGGTCCCGCGCGCCGCTGCACACCCGGCTCGCACGCCCGGCGCTCGCGCTCGGCGCCGGCGCGCTGGTCGCGTTGTCGCTGCCGCCCTGGGGATTCTGGCCGTTGGCGATCCTGGGCATCGCACTCTTCGAAGTCGCAATGGGTCACGAGACGTCACGACGACGTCGAGCGACGATCGGCTGGTGCTTCGGCGCCGGTTGGATGTACCTCGGGATGGGCTGGATGGTGCAGCTGACCGCTCCCGGTTTCGTCGTGGCAAGCGCCGTCTTCGCGGGGTATCACGCCATCGCAGCGACGGTCGCTCCAGCTGGGCCCTGGCGCATCGTCGGCCGGCCAGCTGCGCATGCACTGGCTGAAACCGTTCGATTCGTCTTCCCGTTCGGGGGCGTGCCGCTGGCCTCGCTCGGTATCTCACAGGTCGGTGGACCGCTCGTCGGCGTCGTGCGCGTCGGCGGCGTCATCATGCTCACGTGGGTCGTCCTGCAGATTGGCGTCGCTCTCGCCGAACTCGGACGAACTGCACTCGCGCGCTCGCAAACCGATTCCGACAAGGCGCTCGAGTCCGACACAGCGTCACGGCATTCGCAACGCCTGACGATGGGAGCGCTCGGCGCTGCTGCGTGTGTCGTCGCGCTGTCGGTCGTTGCACCGAGCGGCGGTGCGACGGGCGAGACGTTGCGCGTCGCCGCGGTGCAGGGCGGCGGCGAACAGGGCACCCGGGCGACCGATGTGCCCTCGATCGAGGTGACCGAACGCCATATCGAGGCAACCGCCACCATCGAACCGAGCCCGGAACTCGACATGGTGCTGTGGCCCGAGAACGCGATCGACGTCGCCGACTACAGCACGTCGGAGGTCGCGCGGTTGGTCGAGGCCGAATCCGAGCGCCTCGGCGTGCCGATCTCGGTCGGCCTGACCGAAGACGTCGAGGTCGACGGCAAGCGTCGCTACACGAACGCGCAGATCATCGTGAATCCCGACGGCACGGTCAGCAGCCGCTACGACAAAGTTCGCCGTGTGCCATTTGGCGAATACGTCCCGTTCAGAGCGGTGCTCGAAGTCATCACATCTGCGGTCGACCAGGTCGGAGACGCCGTGGCCGGTGAGACCCCGGCGTACCTCGACTTGCCGACCGGCGAACGCATGGGGACGGTCATTTCCTGGGAGGTGTTCTTCGGCGGCCGCGCCCGCGAAGGAGTGGCACTCGGCGCCGAGTTCATCATCAATCCGACCAACGGAGCGAGCTACACCGGCACGATCGTGCAGACCCAGCAGGTTGCATCGAGTCGCCTTCGGGCGATCGAAACCGGACGATGGGTCGTGCAAGCAGCGCCCACGGGCTTCACGGCGATCATCGATGCCGACGGCAACGTGCTGCAACGTTCTGCGCAGGTCGAACAGGTCGTACTCACCGACGACATCCAATTGCGCTCGGGCACGACCTGGTATGTCTCGCTCGGCGACCGACCCGTGATCGTCGCATTGTTCCTCATCGTCGCCGTCGCACTCTGGCGCAGCCGACGCCGCACTGACTTGGACCCGGCTGACCAGAGTCCGGCTGACGAACGCTGAACGTCACACGTCGATGATCAGGGTCACCGGGCCGTCGTTCACCAGCTCGACGCGCATCTCCGTGCGAAACCTGCCGGTGGCGACTGTGCGACCGGCCGAACGGAGCTGATCGACGACCCGGTCGACGAGTGGCTCGGCGTGCTCGGGACGCGCGGCGTCGATCCAGCTCGGGCGTCGACCTTTGGCCGTGTTGCCGTAGAGCGTGAACTGACTGACGATCAGCAACTCACCACCGACATCGTCGACCGAACGATTCATCACGCCGTCGTCGTCGTCGAAGATCCGTAACCCGAGCACCTTGTCGGCGAGTCGATCGGCTTCGCGCTCGCCGTCGTCGTGGGTGACGCCCACGAGAACACACAGGCCTGCGCCGATGGACCCGACGACCTCGAAGCCGTCGTTCTCGGACTGGTCGTCTTGCTGGCCGGTAACACGGCTGCTCACCGACGCCGACAGAACTCGTTGGGCGACACCTCGCATGCACGCACTGTGCCACGAGTACCCGACACTCGCCCAGCACAAGCCAGCAACAGGACCGGCGTCGTACAGTGCCGACCATGACGAGCGACGATCTGGTGCTCACGGCGAGCAACGAGCACACCGCGGCACGGCTGGAACTCGCCACCGAGGCAGGCGGACGCATTCGACAGATCACGATCGAGCGTGGCGAGCACATAGCCCTGCTGTTGGCCGACCCGCCGGGTGACCGAGCCGCGTGGTCGAGCGGGTGGGGGTCGTTTCCGATGGCGCCATGGGTTGGGCGTATCCGCAACGGCCGATTGACGTTCGAGGGCCGCGACATTCGCCTCGACCTCAACCACTCCGATGGTGCACCCGGTGAAATCGGCGGCGGCCCGATCGTGCCCGCGCAGCAGGCACCCGATCACATCGGTCCGGACCAAGAACGCCGACACGCGATCCACGGCACGACGTTCACCAGGCCGTGGACCGTCGATCGTGTCGAACCGGATCGATGTGAGATCCACTGCGACCTCGTCGGGGCACTCGGTTGGCCGTTCGCGGGCACAGCTCGGCAACGACTCCACCTCCATCACGATCGAGTCGAACTCGAACTGTCGGTCACGGCTGACGAATCGAGCCGCTTCCCGGCGTCGATCGGATGGCACCCATGGTTCGCCAAACCCGAGCGGCTCGACTTTCATCCGTCGGCGATGTACCTCCGCGACGAGGTGGGCCTCCCAACTGGCATCACGGTTGCGCCGCCGGCGCCGCCATGGGACGACTGCTTTCTCAACGAGCAGCCCGTGACGCTGCACTACGACCGGGCCCTCGGGTCAGCGGTGACGGTGAGTTCGGACTGCGACCACTGGGTTGTGTACGACCATCCAGCGCACGCCACCTGCGTCGAACCTCAGTCCGGTCCCCCTGATGCAGCGACCATCCGCCCCGAAATCGTCGACTTCTCCAATCCGCTCACGCGTACCATGACGATCTCGTGGTGAACCTCGGGCCACGCCCGGCACGCCGCCACTGACAAATCACTGAGAAAATCGCGAGATCTGCCTTCTCTGGTCCTCTGGACCCCCGAGGAGAAGGCCCATGGCCCATGAACGACGCATCCACCGACGCAGCACTCGTCGCCGGCCACCTGGCCGGGGACCCAAGCGCGCTCGGCGGTATCTACGACCGTTACGGGGACTCGCTCCACGACACCGCCGCAGCGATGCTCAACGACCGCACCGAGGCGGCCGACGTCTTGCACGACGTGATTCTCATCGCAGCCGACCGGCTCGGCCAGCTGCGCGATCCCGACCGGCTGAAGCCGTGGCTGTTCGCGATCCTCCGCAACGAGGTCTACGCCCGCACGAAGAAGCGCAAGCGCACGATCGCAACCGACTTCTCGGGCGCCGACGACGGGTTCGACATGGCTGACGAACGCAACGCCGATGTGGGTGGAGAGGTCGCCGACGAGGCGTCGGGCGCTGAGCTCGCCGAACTCGTTCGCAACGCGGCGCGCGGTCTCGACGAACGCGACCAACTCGTGCTCGAACTGTCGGTGCGCCAAGGCCTCGAGGGTCAGGATCTCGCGGACGCGCTCGGCGTGTCGGCCAACCAGAGCTATTCGCTCGTGCACCGCATGCGCGAGCGCGTCGAGCGCAGCCTCAGCGCGTACGTGGTGGCCAAGGCTGGCCGGCGCGACTGTGACGACCTCGACAAGCTGCTCGGTTCGTGGGACGGCGAGTTCACGGTCTTGATCCGCAAGCGAGTTGCTCGCCACGTCGATCGCTGCGAGGTGTGCGACACACGGCGCCGTGGTGTTGCGGCATTCGCGATGTTCGGTGCTGCACCCGTCTACGCCGCCCCGCCCGGACTGCGCGAGCAGATCCTCGGCGCCGCAGCGGTGCAGGCCGCCGCGCCCAGTCACCCGTACGCCTTCACAGCGTCCGACGGGTTCCCGCAACTCACCAAGGCGGCTCGGCGCGTGGCGGCCTGGATTCCCGCCACCGCAGCTGCCTGCGTCATGCTCATCGCTGCAGGCGTTGGTTTCGTGTGGCTGAACGGCGCCGAGCAACCCGACGTGCTGGTTGATGCAGGCGCGCCACTCGCAGCGACGACGAGCACGACAGAGCCCGACGCAGCATCCTCCACCGACACCACCGACACCACGGTGTTCCAAGGCAACAATCCCCGCGACCCCGATGCGACGGCGCCACCAACAACCACGCTCGCGCCGTCGACGACGACGTCCACGACCACGACACCGACCACCACCAGCGATCCGATCGTCGATCCGGGGAACGGGGAACCTGGAGGGCCCACGACGGCGCCGCCGACCGGCAACCCGAATCCGGTCCCGACGCCTCCGCCCACTCCTCCACCCCCACCTCCCACGACCTCACCGCCCGCTCCGCCGCCGCCGGTCACGACAACGACCACGACGGTCGCGCCGCTGCCCGGCATGCTCAGCTTCAGCGCCGACGTCATCCAGCTCGGCGCCACGTCCACGTCGGGGTCGCTCACCATTTCCAACACCGGCGATCTTCCGGTCGACTTCGCCGTCACGGGCGACACCGGCCCGTTCGTTGTCTCCCCGACCACCGGGCAACTCGCTGGAGGTACGTCGGTCCAACTGGTCGCGTCGATCGACCGCTCGAACCTTCCCGAGGGCAACATCTCGGCCAGCATCCAGGTGTCGGGCGGTGGCGTCACCCAGTCGGTGCGACTCGGCGCCCAGGTGGAGCGTCCACCGACGTTCTCGAACGCATACGGGTTCGGGTTCTGCTCCGTCGACATCGGCATCAACGTGCAGGCCGATATCGCCGACGAGTCAGGGGTGTCAAGTGCGCAGTTCTCGGTGAGCGGACCACTCAACCTCTCGGGCTCGGGCGCGATGACGTTCGACTCGCCAACCTGGTACGGCTTCGTGTCGATCCCGAGCCCCGCGGGCGCCACGCCCAACGGCACGTGGTCGTGGACGGTCACCGCCACCGATACTCGCGGCAACGTCGCGTCGACCTCGGGCTCGTTCGAGTTGACCTGCTGAGGTTGATCGCGACAGCGCAAGTCGATCACCGCCCGGGCTACCAGGTGGTAACTCCTGGCCGATAGCCTCTCGACGATGGCATCGAGTGGGTCAGGAAGTGTGTTGGATCCCGATGCGCCGTTGAAGATCGCGTATCTCACGTACCGCGGCAAGCCTCATGTGGGTGGCCAGGGTGTGTACACACGCCATCTCACGAAGGCATTGGTCGATTTGGGTCACACCGTCGAGGTGTTCGGTGGCCAGCCCTACCCCGTGCTCGACGAGCGCGTGGCCATGCACAAGCTGCCGAGCCTCGACACGTTCAACGATCACTTTCCCGGTCGCCTGCCCGGCTACTGGGAGATCAACGACCGCTACGACCTGATGGAGATGGCCGAGTTCCTGACGGGCACGTTCCCTGAGCCGCGAGCGTTCTCGGCGCGCGCGGCCAACGCCCTGAAGCAGCGGACCAAGGACTTCGACCTCGTCCACGACAATCAGTGCCTCGGCTCCGGCATCTTGAAGATCGAAGAGAAGATCCCGACGATCGTCACGTTGCACCACCCGATCACCAAGGACCGCGAGCTCGAGATGGCGGCCGCCAAGAACGCCTACCGCCGCTGGTCGATCGGGCGCTGGTACTCGTTCGTCAAGATGCAGGGCAGAGTCGCCTCGAAGATGCCGCGCATCGTCGTGGTCAGCCAGAACTCGATCGACGACATCCACAAAGACATGGGCGTCAGCAGAGATCGCATGCGGCTCGTGCCGGTCGGTGTCGATCCCGACCTCTTCCGGCCCGTGCCGGGCGTCGAGCGCACACCCGGTCGCCTCATCACCACAGCGTCGGCTGACGTTGCGCTCAAGGGCCTGACGTATCTGCTCGAAGCCATGGCGAAGTTGCGCACCGAGCGCGACATCACGCTCACGATCATCGGCAAGCCGAAGCCCGGCAAGTCGATGAAGCTGATCGACTCGCTCGGCCTCGAACCGCATATCGAGTTCGTGTCGGGTGTTCCTGACGAACGCATCGTCGAGTTGTACTCCGAGGCCGAACTGGCCGTCGTGCCCAGTCTGTACGAAGGTTTCAGCCTCCCCGCGATCGAAGCCATGTGTTCGGGCACGCCGCTCGTCTCCACCGACGGCGGCGCACTTCCCGAGGTCACCGGCACCGACGGCGAAACCACGCTGCGCTGCCCGGCTGGCGACAGCGAAGCACTCGCTGCGGCAATCGCCCGCGGCCTCGACAGCAAAGAACTCCGCGACAAGATCGGAGCGGCAGGTCGCCAACGCGTGATCGACCGCTGGACGTGGCAACGCTGCGCCGAGCTCACCGTCGACCAATACCGCGAGGTGTTGGCCATGCCCGACAACGTCGCCAAGCTCAAGCGCAACGGCCGCATCTAGTCCGACTCTCCTCACTGAACACTTCGCTGCACCATGCTGACCATTCGCTTTGACCGCCTCGACCTTCGCCCCGGTGACCGCGTCCTCGACGTCGGTGCCGGTTTCGGACGCCACGTCTACGAGTGCGCCCGCCGCGGCGCAGATGTCGTCGCGCTCGACTACGCCGAAGACGAGGTTGTCGAGACCCGAGCCACCCTTGGGGCGATGGTCGAGGCCGGCGAGATCGAGCTCGACCGGTTCAAGGGCGTGCTGCGCGGCGATGCGACTCGCCTCCCGTTCGCCGACGCTTCGTTCGACAAGGTCATCACCTCCGAGGTGCTCGAGCACATCCAAGACGATGTCGCCGCGATCTCCGAGATGATTCGCGTGCTCAAGCCCGGCGGCATGTTCGCCGCCACGGTCCCAGCGTGGGGTCCCGAGAAGATCAACTGGATGCTGAGCGACGAGTACCACGCCCCCAAGAGCGTCGGTGGCCACGTGCGGATCTACTCGAAAACCGAGCTGGCCGCCAAGCTGCGCACCGCAGGTCTCGACCTGCGTGGTGATCACCGGGCGCACGCGCTCCACAGCCCGTACTGGTGGCTGAAGTGTGCGGTCGGCCCAACCGACAACGACCACCCGCTGGTCACGAAATATCGCAAGTTCCTCGAGTGGGACATCGTCGAACAACCCACCTCCACACGCATTGCCGAGAAGGTGCTGTCGCCGGTGCTCGGCAAGAGCATCGTCTTCTACGGTCACAAGCCGGCGGAGGCCGCTTCATGACCGTCTTCGCTGAACTCGACGGAGTGCTGACTCCCGACGAACTGCTACTGACGGCCGGTCACCTGGCGTCACTGCAAGTCGAGAGCGGCATGATCCCGTGGTTCCCAGGCGGACACTGCGACCCGTGGAATCACGTCGAGTCGGCGATGGCGCTCGACATCGCCGGACATCACGAGCAGGCGCGACGCGCCTACCTCTGGCTCCGCGACATTCAACGCCCCGACGGCGGCTGGCATGCGTACTACACGTACGACGGCGACGTCGAGGACTCGAAGCTCGACACCAACGTCTGCGCGTATGTTGCCACCGGCGTGTGGCATCACTGGTTGAGCACCGGCGATCTCGCATTCGTCAACTCGATGTGGCCCACGGTCCACCGAGCACTCGAGTTCGTTCTGTCGCTGCGCCGCGACGACGGGCTCGCGCTGTGGGCGATCGAGCCCGATGCCCAGCCGTGGGACTATGCACTGATGACCGGCACGTCGAGCATCCAGCACGCACTGCGCTGCGGGGCGCTGCTCGCCGATGTCGTCGACCAGCCACGGCCCGAATGGGTTGCCGCGGCCGACGTCATGACCGAGCTGGTCTGCACACGTCCTGCCGCGTTCGAGCCGAAGGCACGCTGGGCAATGGACTGGTACTACCCCGTGCTCACCGGAGCGATGGTCGGCGACGAAGCCAAGGCTCGGATGGCCAGTGGCTGGGAGACCTTCTCGATGGAAGGCCTCGGTATTCGCTGCGTCAGCGACGAGCCGTGGATCACCGCGTCGGAAACAGCAGAGTGCGCGCTCGCGTACGCGGCAATCGGCGACCTTGCCACGGCGACCGACCTGTTGCTGTGGACCCGCACGCACCGCCGCGACGACGGCTCCTACTGGACCGGCATCGTCTACCCCGAAGAAGTGTTGTTCCCGTTCGACGAGCACACGAGCTACACCGCGGCTGCGGTCATCCTGGCGGTCGACGCGATCGCTGGCACCGGCCCAGCCTCGCGAGTCTTCGTTCCCTGATTCAACGTTGCGGCATGCGCAGCGATGATCGCTGCGCACCCGCCGAGTCGAAGTTGTCGCTGGCCAGCCAACGCACGAACTCGGACTCGATCGTCGGCCACTCATCGTCGATGATCGAGAACCACGCGGTATCGCGATTGCGACCCTTGTAGGTCGTTGCCTGGCGGAAGACTCCTTCGAAGGTGAACCCGAATCGTTCTGCTGCGCCACGCGATCCGGCGTTCAAGGCGTCGCACTTCCACTCGTAGCGGCGATACCCCGCAGCGAAGACGCGCTGCATCATGAGGAACATGGCCTCGGTGGATGCCCGCGTGCGTTGCAGTCGCTCGGCGAAGTGAATGTGCCCGACTTCGACGGACCCGGACCGCGGCGCGATGCGCAGGTACGACGCGATGCCGCAGGCACCGTCCTCGTCGACCACGGCGAAGAACATCGTGTCGGTTCTTGCCTCGCACGCATCGAGCCACGCACCGAACGGCTCGCGTTCGGGGAACGGCCCATAGGGAAGGTAGGTCCACTCCCGGTCGTCGGGTGCTGCGGCAAAGGCCGCGAAGAGGTCATCGCCGTGCGCTACCGCCGAGAGCCGCTCAACCCGACAAGAGTCACCGACCATGGCGTCGGCGGACGGCGGCCTGGTCGGCAGCGGCGTCTCGAGCGGAGTTCCGATCGGTTGCCCGAGTTCGTTCACCAGGTCGGCCATGAGCTCGGACCGTAGACGGTTCGGTGACCTTGGACGCGACGAGATACCGGCCGCACGGATTCAAGCCGACCGTCCTCGGCGTCGATACAACCCCATGCATCGAAGGTTGATCGTGCTCGTGGCGCTTGCTGTGTCGGCCTGCGGGGCGAGCACCGACGGAGCGACAACCACGTCCGACGGTGCCACCTCGGCGCAAGCCAAGACTCCCGTCGCACGGGTGGCCAAAGTCGTCGGGCCGACCGAGACCACGGCGCCAGGCGCGCCAACCAGTGAGGCCGGCGATGGCAGCCAGGACAGTGAACGTCGGTCCGGCGACGATTGCTCGATCGTCTCACGGACGCTCGAAACGGCCATCGAGGCCTATTTCGCACAGAACCAGTACGACATCACATCAGCGGAGCAACTCGTCGACGAGGGCTACCTGCGAGAACTCGACGCCGACTTCGCGATCGACTTCTCCCCCGAGGTTCCCGCCGTGGTGCCGGTTCCGGGTGGACCTTGCGACTACGACTTCGACGCTCAACGCACTGTCGAGCAATCGACCTGGGAAGATCGCCAGTGCTGGTTGGACTTGATCTCGGTCGACGTCGCCGTTCGCGGCTACACCGCTCAGGTCGGCGAGGCACCGACGTCGCTCGAGGAGATCTCGAGCGTGTACCCGGACTTCCCAACGGGGTGGCCCAACCTCGAGCTCGGCGCCAACGGCGAGATCATCGACCTGATCGAGGGCGGCTGCACGGTCGTTGACAACCTCGAGGTCTTCGGCGGCATGTGGGTCGATGCGCCGCCGCAATGCGCCGTGGATGTGTGGACCCTCGCCTGGTCGCTCCACCTCACCGATCGGTACGACGACGAGACCGTCTCGCTCGAGCTGCTCATCTCCGAAGGTCTGATCGAACAGCGCAGTTACCTCTACGGCCTCACGGCCGGTCAAGTCTCCAATGTCGAAGGCTCCGGATGCCCGTCGATGGAGCCGAGCGAGCAGGACGTTGCCGACGACGCTGCCGATGCGTGCGCCGTCGAGCGGCGCACCTTGGAAACAGCCGCCGAGGCGTTCTTCGCCCAGTCCGGGGGTCTGCCCGTGTCGGTCGACGAAATGGTCGAGGCCGGGTACCTGATCCCGCCGTCGGAGGCTGCTTGGGAGCTCCGTGCGACTGGCGACGAGTTGGAACCCGTCTCGTTCGAGCCGATCGCCGGCGGCAGGTGCGATCTCGGCGAGTAACA
>CALICC010000095.1 GCA_938049325.1 uncultured Ilumatobacter sp.
GGCGTATTTCCCGTCAGCGCTTCGCGAGCGGTTCCCGACGGTGTTGCTCGATCATCGGCTTCGGCGTGAGATCATCGCCACCGGCCTCGTCAACAACATGGTCAACCTTGGTGGCATCTCGTTCGACCACCGCATGACCGAAGACTCGGGCGTCTCGATCGCGGACGTCGCCCGCGCGTTCCTCGCATCGCGCAACATCTTCGGATTCAACGACCGGTGGCGCGAGATCGACGGGCTCGGCACGAGCGTCACGCTCGACACGCAGATCGATCTTCTGCTCGAGGTCCGCCGCATGGCGGAGCGGGGTACGACCTGGCTGCTTCGCAATCTCGCACCGCCGATGGAGCCGAGCAGCGCGATCGACACGTTCGCCCCCGGCCTCGCGGAGCTGATGAGCTCGCTCGAGCAGTCGATCGGCGGGGGAATCGCCGTGGAGATCGAAGACGCCCGCGCGCGTTGGGTCAGCGACGGTGTGCCGGAAGATCTGGCCGCTCGGGCAGCCCGGTGGCCTTGGCTGCACACGGGCTTCGACATGGTGCAGCTGGCTCAAACGGAAGGGTGTGACGTGGCGGGCGCCGCTGCGGTCTATGGCGCGGTCTTCGAGGCGTTCGAGATCGGCTGGCTCTGGGATGGCATCGGCGCGTTGTCCCGATCAGACAGATGGCAGACCCAAGCTCGGTCGTCGATGCGCGACGACTTGATGAATCTGATTGCCGAGCTCACCCGCAGCGTGATGCGCACGGCGGACGGTGCTCCCGACGAGTGGATCGCGGCGAACGAACGGTCGGTGCGCCGCATGACCGCAATGCATCAAGAGATTCGCCGTGCCGAGAGCTTCGACATCACGACGTTGTCGGTGGGACTACGTCAGCTGCGCAATCTCACGATGTCCGCGGTGAGCTGACGTTTGATCGCCGAGGCGCCGAATGCGGTTGCTCCGGAACGACGCGACAAGATGCACGCATGGATTTCGATCTCGCCCAAACCGACGCGTTGCTCTCGACCACGAGGGCAGTGCGCAAACGGCTCGACCTCGACCGTGACGTGCCCGACGACGTGCTGCTCGAATGCTTGCAGCTCGCCGTGCAAGCACCGACCGGTTCGAACCAGCAGGGCTGGCGGTGGATGGTCATTCGTGACGCCGAGAAGAAGCAAGCGCTGGCGGACCTCTACCTCGACGCAGGCGGCGAGTACCTCGCCGCAGCGGCGGAGAGTGCCAGCACCGATACGCAACAGGGACGCGTCATCGACTCAGCGAACTTCCTCGCACAGCGTCTCGGTGACGTTCCGGTGCTGCTCATTCCGCTCATCATCGGCCGCTTGCCCGACAACAGCGCGAATGCTGCTGCCGGGTTGATGGGTTCGATCATGCCCGCCATGTGGAGCTTTCAACTCGCGTTACGCAGCCGAGGCCTCGGCAGCTGCCTCACGACGTTGCATCTCGGTAAGGAGCAGGAGGCCGCAGACCTCCTGGGGATTCCCGATCACATGACTCAGGCCGGCCTGATCCCGGTCGCCTACACGAAGGGCACCGACTTCAAGCCGGCCAAGCGTGACGACGTCGCGAAGATCACCTATCTCGACACCTACAAGAACCCGATCCGTCCGGAGTGAGTTCAGGCCGCTGCGCGCGGCTGCGCGGCGTCGAATGACGGCACGCCGAAGTCGGCGCGAGTGTCGCGATGCGTCAACAGGGCGAGAATCACGAGATGCATCGCCGTCGCGGCGAAGAACATCGAGACGCCGAACGCGCGCAGCATGAAGAACTCGGGCCACGGTGTGGTGCGCTCGATGAAGAATGCTGCCATCGCGTCGAAGGCGCCGATCGACGTCCACACGATCGCGGCGACCCATGCCCACATCGTTCGCCGTCTCCAGACGAGCGCGGCAATGGCGATAGCCGAGACTCCAACGGCGGCGTCGCCGATCAATGGCATCAACCACGCATCGGGTGGGTCGCCGGGTCCGCCGTTGCCCGCCCGCGCGATGAACGCCAATGTCATGGCTCGGCCCGACGCCATCAGCGTCAGGGCCAGTACCAGCTTCGTGGTGGTCCGCATAGTGCGCTCCTCTCAACGCTTGCAATTTGCAAGTCTTGAACTCACTGTAGCGAAAGACTTGTAAAGTGCAAGCGATGAGCCGAGATGTCTCGACGGAGAAACGCAGATCCGAATGCCCGATCGCCGGCACGCTCGACATCGTCGGTGACAAGTGGACACTCCTCGTGCTGCGGGATCTGCTCGACGGAAAGACACGGTTCAGTGAGTTCGAGCGCTCGCCCGAGCAGATCACGACGAACATCCTCAGCGACCGCTTGCGTCGACTCGAAGTTCACGGCCTCGTCGTCCGCCGCCAAGGCTCCGGTCGACGCTTCGAATACCACCTCGAGCCCAAGGGCGAAGCGCTCCGCGACGCGATCCTGGCGCTCGCGGCCTGGGGCAACGCGCACGTGGCAGATACTTGGGTCCCACCGGCGAACTATCTCCAGCGACCCGACTGACCGAGCGCACCCGGTGCCGTTCGGTCGATGCGTCCGTGCGAGCATGGTGCATGGCTGAGTTTGATCTGGTGGTCCGAGGCGGTGAGGTCATCGACGGAACCGGGGTGCCCTCTCGCGGTGCCGATGTGGCGGTGAGCGACGGGTTGATCGTCGAGGTCGGTGACGTCGGAGGATCGGGCGAGCACGAGATCGATGCCGACGGTGCGCTCGTGATCCCTGGCATCGTCGACATTCACGCTCACTATGACGGTCAAGCCACCTGGGAAGAGCGCATGCAGCCGTCGTCGTGGCACGGTGTCACCACCGTGGTCATGGGGAACTGCGGTGTCGGCTTCGCACCGGTTGCCGACGCCGACCACGACAAACTGATCGAGTTGATGGAAGGCGTCGAGGACATTCCAGGGGCGGCGCTTCACGAAGGTCTCGCCTGGAACTGGAACTCGTTCGCGGAGTTTCTCGACGCCGTCGACGCTCGTCCGCACGATGTCGACGTCGCCGCCCAGGTTCCGCACGGTGCCCTTCGCCTCAACGTCATGGGCGAACGCGGTGCGAACCACGAGGACGCCACACCCGACGACATCGCGGCCATGGCCGACCTGGCTCGTGCCGGGATCGAGGCGGGTGCACTCGGATTCACCACCAGCCGAACCCGAAATCACAAGACGTCGACCGGTGCGTACACACCGACGCTCACCGCGGCTCCCGACGAACTCATCGGCATCGCAGAGGGTGTCGGAGCGGCGCGCACGGGCGTGTTGCAGGTCGTGTCGGACTTCCTCGACGTCGACGACGAATTCAACACCTTGCGCACGATGGTGGCCCGCTCGGGGCGGCCGATGTCGATCTCGGTGGCGCGCAACCCGATGGTGCCCGACGCATTCCGGTCGATCCTCGATCACATCTCAGCGGCGAACGCCGACGGACTCACCATGACCGGACAGGTCGCGGCTCGTGCCGTTGGATTGGTCCTCGGTCTGGACCTCACGCTCAACCCGTTCCTCACGAACTCCGTGTTTCACGAGATCGCCGACCTGTCGGTGAGCGAGAAGGTCGCGGCACTTCGTACCTCCGGTTTCCGCGACCGGTTGCTCGCCGAACATCGGCGCCAGGAAAGCGAACGCGACCGCAGCAAGCTCGGCGGTTCGATGATCACGAAGTTCGAACTGCTCTTCGAGATGGCCGAGAACCCCGACTACGAACCCACCCTCAACGACTCGATTGCCGCACGAGCGAACCGAGACGGCACGACGCCCGAAGAGCTCGCACTCGACCTGATGCTCGCCGATGACGGCGCCGGGATGCTGTACCTCCCGTACCTCAACTACGTCGACGGCAACCTCGACGGCGTGCACGAGATGCTCACGCATCCGCACACGGTGCCGGGACTCGGCGACGGGGGAGCGCACGTCGGCACCATCTGCGACGGCAGCTTTCCGACGACACTGCTGCACTACTGGGGCCGTGACCGTGAGCGCGGCACGATCGACCTGCCGTTCTTGGTTCAGCGCCACTGTCAAGGCACGGCACGCACCGTCGGACTACACGACCGAGGCGTGATCGCTCCGGGATATCGCGCTGACCTCAACGTGGTCGACTTCGATCGACTCCGACTTCGCCGACCCGTGATCGCCCACGACCTGCCGGCCGGCGGACGTCGATTGCTGCAACGTGCGGACGGCTGGGCGCACACGGTCGTCGCCGGCCACGAGACGTACCGCGACGGCGAAGCGACCGAGGCGCTCCCCGGTCGGCTCATCCGAGGCGCACAGCCAGCGCCCGCCTGACATGCGTGCGCGCCGGCGCGTGCCGGGTCTGCATCAGGCCGACTGGTCGGTTGTTTCGCTGGCGAGAAAGAACTCGGCGATACGTGCGGTGATGATGGCGAAGACCGAAATGCCGACCAACATCGTGATGGCGCCGACGATCCGCCCAGCGGCGGTGACCGGCGCGATGTCGCCGTAGCCGACTGTGGTGACCGTCGACAGCGACCACCAGAGACCGTCATAAAACGAGGGGATACGCCCGTCGACGCCGACGTCTTCAACCATGGTGAACGCAACCGCCGACGTCAGGCAGGTGAGTCCGGCGAGGCCCAGAGCGAAGGAGAAGGCACGCTCGCGCAGTGCGCGCCGTCCTTCGCGCGAGGCAATGCCACCGATCGCCACCACCCGAGTGATCACCACGGCGACGCGGATGATGCGTGTGGCTCGCATGGCTCGCAAGATGCCGAACGCCGCCAGTGTGGGAAAGAGCACGAGTGCCTGGCTGAACACGAGCAGCAGTTCGAGCCACTCGGTGCGCACGTACGTCAGTCGTCGCTCCGCTGCAGCGAGCCCGAGGAGGTAGTCGACGCTGAACACGACGAGGACGACCACGTTGACGATGTCGATCAACATTTGGTCCGAGCGCACCAACTGGTCGCGTTGAAACTCGAGGACCAGCATCGGGATGCTTCCGATGGCAACCATGGTGACCAACCCGGTCAAGCGCTCCCGCCACCGTCCGGGCATCGACGCCGTGGATGCGGGCGCCTTCGGCATGGAGCCGCCTGAGGCCGAGGTGTCGGGCACAGACGCTTCGACGACACTCCCGTCGTGCGTCAGTTCCGACACGTGATCCACCCGAGCATGCTTGCACCGGGCGGCTCCGAAAATCCTCGATTTAGTGAGCGGCGCTACTTCGAGACGACCGTGACATCGGACGTCACGAGTGACGCGTCGAGCCCGAGAGGCTCGGAGTCGATGCCGAACACCCATCGATAGAAACCAGTGGCTGCCTGATGAATCCCGGGCCAAACGTCTTCGACCGGCCGATTCGGTGCCTCGCATCCATCGGTACCCAACGTCCGTAAACGGTCGTCGACGAGTGCTCCAAGCCCGGCCGCGTCGGCGAGATCGATGAGCGTTGCGCCCTGTGCGCCCACGGCGCACAGGTCGGAGAACGCGAGGTGGCCGGAGTCGGCAAACGACCACAGCCACGACGGTGCGGGAGCGGCTTCGAATGCTGCGGCGGTGCGCGTGACGGGGTCGACGATGGCGTCGAGTTCGCCCGCCATGAAGAGCGACGGAACATTCGGTGCGGCGTCGCCGAGGCCCGACGCGTACGACACGTAGCCGAGGATCCCATCGTCGCCCGCCATCTGCACGATGGTGCCGCCGCCTGCGGAGTGTCCGCCGAGTGCGACGCGTTCGTTGTCGAGAATTCCACCGAGCACCTCGTCGTCGCCCAGCGTCATGAGCATGGTCCGCAGCGAACGGAACTCGTCGATCGACGGCGACTGCCCTGCGCTGGTTCCGCCGATGACGTTCAGGAGATCTCGCGATCGATGGTCGGCGGAGGCCGTGACGATGCCCCACGAGGCGAGATGGCGGGCAAGCACGCTCGACTGCACGCGGAACGACGTCGAGCCATGGCTGAAGAGGACGATGGGGAACGGGCCACCGCTTGCCCCCGGAGCATCGCGCGTCGCATCGATCGATCGCGTGTCGTCGATGGTGTCGGGAACGAGATCGGCGACCGGCTGTGGCAAGAAGTCGCGGACGTTGTAGGTGACCGTGCCGCCTGCCGAGGAGTCTGCAGCCGGATACCAGATTTCGACGGAGTTGCCTTCCGGGAGGGTTCGCGTGACGACGCCAACCTCGTACGTTCCTGGTTCGGCGAGATCGGCGGCCACGACCTCGGGGATCGGCGGGTTGGTTGTGGTCGACGCAGCGGTGGTCGAGGGCGCGTCGGTGGCGGCTGGCGGTGCTTGCGTTGCCGGTGGCTCGGCGTCGGTGGCCGGAGCCGGCGAGTCGTCGGCGGACGTGTCGGTGGCCTGCGTCGCCGGCGCAGTCGAGCCAGCGTCGAGGTCGGCATCAGAGCTGCACGCAGCCGCGGCGAGTCCGAGCGCGATGAGAACGGTCGCGAGGTGGCGCATGCGGGCGATGGTAGATCGCGGCTGAGGTCGGCACCGATTTTGGTGAGGTTGGTGAGCTCGGACGGCGAGAGCGCGGGGTGCTGCGACGTCGGGCACTACGTTGAAGTGGTCAACCCAATCCCCGTTCAAGGAGCACGAACATGGCAACACTCGCAACGATTGAAGGCATCGGTCCCGTATCCGCCAAGAAGATGGCAAAGTGCGGCATCACCACAACCAACGGTCTGTTGAAGGACTGTGGGAGCAAGGCTGGCCGAAAGGCTGCAGCCAAGGAGTCGGGTTGCACCGAGAAGCAGATCCTCGAATGGGTGAATCGCGCTGACTTGATGCGCGTGAAGGGTGTTGGCGAGGAGTACAGCGATCTGCTCGAGCAGGCCGGCGTCGACACCGTCAAGGAGCTCGCCACTCGCAAGCCCGAGAACCTGCACGCCAAGATGCTCGAAGTGAACGCGAAGAAGAAAGCCGTGCGGCGGCCGCCGGCTGAGTCGATGGTCAAGGCGTGGGTCGCTCACGCCAAGAAGTTGAAGCCGGCCGTCACCTACTGACCTGAGAGTGACCGCGGCGTTGCGCCGCGGTCACTCTCTCGGTTCGATCACGCACCTGCCGCCGTCGCAGGTGTCGATCACCATGCCGTCGGGCCGCAAGAACGCGGCCGCCTGGTCGTAGGCCGATGCTGCTCGCCGCACGTCTTCGTGCGGGTCGATGCCGTCGCGTGGAGGCGTGTTGGTCGTCGGTGGAAGCGCTGTGCCGCTGTCGAAGAGCACGACCGCCGAGCCGTCGAACGGGAAGCTGTCGATCCGTTCGATTCCCCAGAACGGCTCGACGTCGGTTGAACGAACATCGGCTGCGCCGACGCCGACGCGCGCGCCCATCGAACGCGCCATCACGTCCATCGCGACGTTCGCGACCTGAAAGTCGCCGAGCGCGCCTTGGATGAGCGCATACTTTTGGTCGAGCCCCGGCAAGGGTGTACGGAAGTGATTGACGTAGCCGTTGCCTTCGCCGCGGTCCCACAGCATCTGAATGGTGAGCAGCACGATGGCTTGGTCGAGCTTGTCGGGAAACGCGGGGTCGAGGATCTGCTGGAAGGTGTCGAAGTCGATGGAGCGGTTGAGCAACGTCGAGTAGTTCACCGCCGGCACGCCGAAGACACCGCGGTCCCAGTCAAGTGAGATCGCCGTTGAGACCGGGCCCATGATACCGCCCTGCGAAATGCCGTAGTACGAGAGCTCGTCGGGGTCGAGCAGCGGCCGCCCGTCGTCGGATTGGAATGCCGGGTCGACGGCAAATCCGTCAGGGTGTTTCATCAGCCTGCCGAGGAACAGTGTGTTGAGGTGGCCCTGGAGCAAGCGGTCGACGAGCGTCGAGAAGTTGCTCGGATCCACGAGCGAGGCTGCTGCGTTGCCGATGTCTTCTTCGGCCATGCCGATCAGTGCGGTGCCGCACACGACGTAGTTGTGATTCTCGGCAAGCAAGGTCGGCCCGGCGGACGTGACCTGGCGCTCGGTGCCGAGCAAGCCGTGCCCGTACAGCAGTCCGGCTCCCGGCTCGTCGGCGGTGGACGCGTCGGTGATCTGACAGCGGAATCGGGAGGTGATGGTGCCGTCGGCGACGGGAAGGTCCGCCCCGACCGCATCTGGGTCGAGAGGGTCCGGCAGGTTCAATCCGGTACCACTTGCGCCCTCGCCTTCGAGGTAGAGCGGCGTGTCGAACGTGCCTTCGATGACTCGACGTCGGGACTCATCGTCGCGTTCGTTCGTTTCGACGGTGAAGGCAGGTGCGTCGTCGCCCAGCATCGCGAATGCGTCGTCGCGCATGTGGACGAGGGGGCCGGTGAGGTTTTGCGTCGAAATGACGGTGAAGTCCCAAGCCATCACGAGGCTGCTGCGTTCGACTCCCGCGTTCTCGAGGTCGGTGAAGATCTGTTCCATCGCTGGCCGCCGGGCCTCCACTGCCTCAACATCCGTCTCGAGTCGATCGCGAAAGGCCCGGAACGCCTCGGTCGGTTCGATGGGGTTGCCGTCGGCATCGACGATGTTGCGGAGACCGATCACGATGCGGTGTCCCTCGGCGTAGTTCACGGCGGGGCGCAGGAACAGTCCACGTCGAGCGTCATCGGGCGCGTTGCTGTCGGTCTCGGCCCAGTGTGGCCAGCGCTCGCCCGTCGTCGCGTCGACGATGACGCTTGCCGAATCGGGTGCGAGTGACTGCGCGATGTCGGTGATCGAAGGAAGGCCGGAGCCTGCCGGGTCGACGCCGGGCAGCAGTGCGAGGGCGGCGCTGCCGGGACTGAATCCGTCGTTTCGGTTGTGGCGCGACGTGTCGACGTTGACGCCCTCTGCATTCGCAGGCATTGACGTCGCTGCGATGTTGACGCGACGCCCCGTGACGGTTGTTGGATCGACCACCGTGAGTGCATCGGACGGGAACGGAAGCATGCACGAATGGCCTGACACCTCGCACCGCGTCGGGTCGTCGTCGGGATCGAAGGCGAGGTCGATGGTGCCGTCGAACTCGTTGGCGAGGTCGGATGTTGATGGATCGCTCGGAGCCTCGGTGTCGCCAGGAGCCTCGTCACCGGTCGCTTCGGTGTTCGGCGTTGCAGCCGATGTGGGTGCCGCGGCGTCTGTGCCGACCGGTTGAGAGTCGGCGGGGGCGCTGGGTTCTGTCGACGAGCTGTCGGACCCACTGCACGCGGTGGCGATCAGCGCAACGACGACGCACATCCCGCGTCGTGCTCGTCGGGTGTGACTGTGCTGGATCATCGCTGCCTCCGTGTGCCCTGTGGTGCGTACGACATTGTTGCGGCTCTGTGAACCTGCGGGCTCATCGGAACCGACGCTCAACTCGGCGCCGAAGTCTGCCGATGGGTCTCTCGTGCCTGAAGACGAATACCCGGAAGAACGAAGTGCTGTGGCGACCATCGAGCGCTTCGTCAGCGACGATCCGCAACAGATCGACGGATGGTCCTCGAAGTCGCCGGGACAGCAACGGTTGGCGATGGAACTGACCGACGCGCTCGACGGCTCTGGTGTCGTGTTGCACAGCCGAACCTTCGCTGGGACGCGGCTCGGTATCGACCATCTCGTTGTTGCCCCGACGGGCATCTGGGTGATCGACGCCCGAGCCGACGAAGGACGAATCGAGTGGCGAGACCATGGAGACGCGCATCGGCCCGACCGGCGTTTGTACGTCGGAGGCGCCGACGAGACGCACTCGATCGGCCCGCTGGCGCACAAGGTCGCGTCGCTGCGGCGTGCGCTCGAACCGTGCGGATTCGCTGGGGCTCCCGTCACGACGGCGGTGTGCTTCGCCGACGCAGACTTCGCGCTCCGGGCAGAACCGTTCCGCATTATCGGCACCTGGGTGTCGTGGTCGCGGCGTCTCACCGAGCTGGTGCTCGAGCAGGAGTTGTTCTCGGTCGAAGCGATTCAGATCGTCGCCGAGCAGTTGGCGTCGACCCTTCCACCGGCCGACTGATCGGCCTGCCGGTGAGCAGCGGTCGCACCTCTTGCGGGCGCAGCGAGAGTAGGTGTCGAGAAGGCAGGACGTGGCCCGACGAGTGGCCAACCGGTGCGGCTTGACAAGGCGTGCTCCGAGTCAGAGTCGACGCGCAACGAACGTGGTGCAGTCGTACGCGCCGATCTCGCGTTGTTGGCGCGTACTCGCGACCTTGACCGTCGTGTCGAACCCGGCCTCGTCCATCCAATCGAGCAGATCCCACCCGAAGTGGTGGTATGTGGCGACCCTTCCGCGCACCAGGTCGCCGTGGTATTCGATCGGCTCGCGTAACACCCACTGCCCATCGACAACGTCGAAGAGTTCGTTCGAGCGACGCGCAAAGGAGAAGGGAACCGTGAAGACGTGGACGCCGCCGGGTCGAATGACTCTGGCCATCTCGCTGATCGCGAGTTGCGTGTCGGGCACGTGCTCCAGCACGTCTTCCGAGATGAGGAGATCGAGCGACTTGTCGGCGTGGGTGAGCGCTGTGAGATCTTCGCAGCGAACGCCATTGCGCTCGTCGCCTGGGGCCACGTCATCGAAGAATTCCGAGTGGTGAATGTTCGCAGCGTCT